>JBAVWC010000332.1:0-4324 GCA_049697595.1 Alphaproteobacteria bacterium | reverse complement strand
TCCAGCAAATGCGCCGTGGCCGGAACCGATCCCGTCGAACCGGCGGCGATGACAGGAAACGCGGGTGGGTTCTTGCGCCACGCTTCGGCTTGCGCCGCCAAAACCGCATTGCGCCGCTGGGCGGGGTCGAGGCAACCGTGGCTTTCCAAAATCAGCGGCCAGTTCTTCGTGACGATTTCCAGAAACAAAACCGTCTGCCGCCAATGTTCGGCGAGTTCCTGTTCCTCGACCAATTCCGGTAATTTGCCGACATCGCATTGCTCGATTTGAATCTGGTCGAGAAAACGCGCCAAGGCGTCTGCTGCCTGCGCCGCCTGATCCAAAGACAAACTCGGATCGCGGCGTTGGACTTGCTGCGTCAACAGCATCAAACGTTTCAACGGCGCAATTGCTGGCGGCAGATCGACAAAACCCTCGTCGCTGAAAATCATTTCCTCTTCATCGACATCGCCCAGCGGGCGCATGCGCGGCAATAAAACCGGCTTGCCGTTTGCGATTTGCGCAAAGGCTGCACCCAAATGACGGCAGGCGCGGCGCGTCGGCAGCAAAATCAAATGCTGCGATAGGCGAAACCCGTCGCCCTCCGTTCGCCGCCATAATTCGGAAGCCAGCGCGTGAAGAAAGGGCGTATCCTGCCCAATCGTGAAAACGTTCTTCAAACGCCCCACCCTTTGCCGGATGCCAGCAAATCATTGGCGATGCGCCAATCTTCGGGCGTGCCGACATGATAGCAGGTGCCGTCATGTTCCAGCCCGTAAAGCCGACCCCGCGTTTCGGCCTCGTTCCACACATAATTATTCGAGAATACAGCAGCAGGAGGTTTGGCAAAAAGTTCAGGTTTCAGAATTTGCGCCGAAATCCAGACATAAGGGCGCGGCGGTGGCAGGTCTTTGCGCCAAATATGTCCGTCGGCTTTCAGCGCGAAATCCCCGCGCGTGGGATCGAAGCCGCGCGCTTTGTCCGTGCGCATCAACAGCAACAGCGCGTCCATTTTATCGGCGTCCCAGAAATCGCGCATGCGCGTCAGGCTCGGCACCGCACCGTCTATCCACGGTAAATCGGCATTCAGGGCGAAAAAAGCTTTGCCTTCGAAAGTGGGCAACGCTTTGGCAACGCCGCCGCCGGTGTCGAGCAGCGTTTCCTCGCGCGAGATGATAATTTCAATGTCGCGGCGCGACATCAGATGCTCTTCGATTTGTTCGGCCAGATAATGCGTATTGACCACAGCGCGCCGAATGCCCGCGCCCACAAGCTTGTCGAGCGCATGATCCAGCATCGTCCTTGTGCCCACCATTTGCAGCGGCTTCGGCTTGCTCAGGGTCATAGGCCGCATGCGCGTGCCAAGACCTGCAGCGAGAACCATTGCAGTGGAGGAAAGGTGCATCGTCTTTGCTTTTCTTCCTGGGGTTCTTATTCGGTAAAAGGACTGTACCTGTGAGTGCCCCTCATTTCGGATCCGCCCAAAATCAGCGCGGGATCGATTTTTGACATGGGCATCGCGGCTTCCATTACGATTCTGGCCGCCATTTCGGGATCAAAAGAATCTTTTTCTTTCAGAATAAGATCGCGCGCCGCCAAAGCGAATACCCACCCCCAAAATTTGGGATCGACTTGATTGTCCGTCAAAATCTGGAACATCGGCGTCCAGTTTCTCTTAATGATGTCGATAGGCAAGTCCTTCGCTTGATATTTTTTAGGAACCCTCGGCACGCCGAAATCCGCCGTGCCCAGCGTCTTGAAATTATAATCGGCGATATCCTGAACATCGGGCAATTCTTTCGCCCCGGCCTGCTGGGCGGCACCCGCCACCAAAGACCACACCGAGGTTTTGATTTTTTTGTTGCCTACTAATTGATCGTTCAGGAAATCGCTGAAAAAATATTTACTCCCGTCTTTTGTTTGCTGAATAATAAAAGTCCTGTCCGACTCCATAAGGCCGGGTTTGATATACCCTTCCCGAATAGACATCTGACAGGCAAAACCCGCCAGGGAACCCAGCGCGTTAAACACTTCGGCATAATTGGTAACGCCCTTGTTGTCGCTGTAACGAAAAGCGAAAAGATCGACGACCTTATTAATAACCTCGACATAATTGGCGGGCTCGGTCGTCGGTTGAGCGACGGCGATATCCTCCGCCCACGCAGGAAACGAACATGTTAAAAGCAGAAAAAGGACAAGGAACGCCCGCATATTTAGTCTCCCCGATGAACCCCGGCATGCTGACCACGGGCCGAATAAATGTCAATGCTTTAAGGGATTTGGATCGATAAAACGCCTGTACTTTCCATCCATTCCCAAACCGGCAACAGATAGGGCTCTTTCAGGATAGTGTTCAGATGCAGCCTAATTCTTGGAAGAAACGCGAGCTTGTCGCGCCGTCTTTTTTCAAGCGCCAATTGCGCGATGATACCCATAATGCGGGTATGTCGTTGCGCCGATAACAGGGTGCAGGCGCGCAACAGATCGCTTTGAGACAGCACATTTTCGCCTCCAGCCTGAGTCAATGCTGCCCGATAATGGGCGACGACCTCCGGCAAAAAGCCAAATCCTCCGTCCCGCCGGACATTTTCGCACAAAGAGGCGAGATCATAAGCGACAGGGCCGATGCCCGCATCCTGAAAATCCAGCACGCCAAGCTCCCCGTTCGGCAAATCCATCAGATTATCGGGCATGAAATCGCGCAGCAGAAGGCTTTTCGGCATTATCTCGACCGGGCGCAGCGTCGCGAGCCAGGCTGCATGGAAATTCCCCCGTTCCTCGTCGCTCGCCTCGCGCCGGAGGGCAAAGGGGAAATAATGGTCGAGAAAAAGCTCGGCCTGCGTCGCGAACAATTCGGCCGTATAAAGCGGCAAATCGAGCCCCTGCGCATCGTTCCGGTCGAAATACCTGTGCAAATGCGCCAGAATTTCGGCGGCGCGCAGGTAGAAATCAATGGCCTCTTCCCCCGCATCCAGCAAACCCCCGACATTGCGCGTGCCGAAATCCTGCAGCAACGCCAGCCCCAGATTGGCTGAGGCGGCGTAAATTTCCGGAGCCTGAAGGCCTGTTTTTCGCAAAATTTTGGCAATGGCCACGAATTGCAGGGTTTTTTGGTCGGAATCGGCATCCATTAGCAAAGCGGTGCGCCCGTCTGCTTTCGCCAGCCGCGCATAGCGGCGGGTCGAAAAATCGCCGTCTAAAGGCTGAATGGCCGATTCTTCCCACCGGTTTTGGTCGAGAAAGGCCGCGATTTCGAGGGGGCGATTGATTTCGGACATCGGCTCGGTTCTTGGCCTTTCTGGGGATAACTTAGCCCTTGTACAGCTTATGGTATTCTTTTAGCTTGTCGCCATAATTGATTCAATTCGGGATTTCTGATTCATGGCTGGATTTTTGACGCGTTACTTGCGTGTGCTGCTTTGCAGCGTGCTTCTGCTTGCGGGTTTGTCGTCGACGGCGGCTTTGGCTGGCGAACGGATCACGGATATCCGCGTCGACGGCGTTCAGCGGTTGGAGCCGGAAACCGTCATCTCCTATCTAAGCTTGAACAAAGGCGACGAAGCGACGCCCGACAAGCTGGATGCCTCGCTCAAGGCGCTATATGCGACGGGCTTGTTCGCCGATATATCCCTGACGATGCAACATGGCGTTCTGGTCGCCAAAGTCGAGGAAAACCCGATCCTTAATCGCGTAACCTTCGAAGGCAACGACGCCATTTCCAAAGACGATCTGGAAAAAGAAGTCCAGCTTAAATCCCGTATGGTCTATACGCTGCCGCGCGTCGAACGCGACGTTCAGCGTATTCTCGATCTGTATCGACGTGGCGGGCGGTTTGCCGCGACGGTCGAACCCAAAATCGTCAAGCTCGAACAAAACCGCGTCGATCTGGTTTTTGAAATCACCGAAGGCAAGCGCACCGGCATTCGCAGCATCGCCTTCGTCGGCAACGACCAATTCCCCGAAAGCGATTTGCGCGATGTCGTCAATACGCGCGAAACGGCCTGGTGGCGATTCTTCTCCTCGACCGATTACTATGATCCCGACCGCATGAATTACGACAAGGAATTGCTGCGCCGTTTCTACCTGAACGAAGGCTATGTCGATTTCCGCGTCTTGTCGGCCGTCGCCGAGCTGACCCCCGACCGGAATGATTTCTTCATCACTTTCTCGGTCGAAGAGGGCCCGCGCTATAAATTCGGCAAAATCAACGTCACCAGCGAAATCAAAGGGCTCGACGGCACGACATTGAGCCAATATCTGACGCTGCACGAAGGCCAGTGGTATGACGCCGACATGATCGAAAAATCGATCGCCAAAATGACGACCGCGCTCGGCGACCGCCAAT
>JBAVWC010000331.1:0-2323 GCA_049697595.1 Alphaproteobacteria bacterium | reverse complement strand
ACTACTATCAGTCTTGATACTTGCAATTACCCGTATAATAAAATAAATGTACCCAGCCCTTTTTTGACCCCAAATAGCACAGGGCTTATAAAGGATAGCTCTTTTAACTCCTGCTTGTGCTATACACCACAAGCTGACTTTTACTATTATTCCAGTGTTGCACTATTTAGTGACAGTTCTAAATGGGCAACCCATTGGTATTGGAGTTTTGGTGATGGCACCTATGATTCTATTCAAATATCACCCTTTCATTACTATAAAGATACTGGCACTTACAATGTATGCCTTATAGTTAAGAATTCTTGTGGAAGAGATTCCATATGTAAAACAATAGATTACCCTAATATATTAACTGTTGGAATAAATACTATCTCTGATAATAATAAAACTGTAGTCTTTCCTAACCCATTTACCACTAGCAGTACAATTCAATTTAGTGAAGCAGGCAAACATTATATGCAGCTGTATGATATAACAGGCAGACAGTTGAGAACTATGGAAAGCGACGAAACACAATACACATTGCAACGAAATAATTTGGCTCAGGGTATTTATATACTTAAGGTATTTGATGGCCAAATGAAGTACGAAACCTCATTAAAATTGGTAATGGAATAAAATAATTTATATCAGCTAACTTACTAAAGCAAATTAGCTGAAAACAAAGGCGATACCCCAACAAACGTTATAAAATTCTATAACGTCCACAAATAAAAAGGCTAAAGGAATTCGTAATTTAAGAAGCCTTATTATAGGAAAAACTATCTGTAATGTCTTTTAAAGCATTCAGACCTTTTCTTATATCGGTTTCATCAATACCGATATAACGCAAGGTTATATCTGTACTACTATGGCCTAATATTTTACTAATGGTATATAAGGGCACTTCTTTCTTAAAAAGTATAGTAGCACAACTACGCCTCATGGTATGTGTGCCAACACGCTTCTGTATCCCTGCCGCTTTACACCATTTTTGCAGTTGCCTCCTAACCGTATCATCTGACTTTGGAATACCAGTAAATATTTGACCTTTACGTTCCTTACTTTCTCCTATCCAGTCTATTAAGCCTTTAGTAATAAAAGAGGGTAACACCTTATCCGTCTTTTCTTGTTGCAGTACTATTTTATATACTGCACCCTCTAATACTATTTGCTCCCATGTCATACTTCTTATATCTCCCCACCGTTGACCACAGGCAAATTGTAGCATAAGGGCTTTGCATGATTCAGAGGCTGTTGGGTATGGAGTATTTTGAAGCTTTTTTATTTCATCGTCTGTTAATGTAATAGGTACTTTTACAACCTGACCAATAGGCGGTATTTCAAAGGCCGTATATGCTGAGGTAGAAATTAGCCCTTTCCTTTGCGCCCTATTTGCAAATCGCATTAAACAAGCCATGTGCAGGTCGGCTGTTCCCTTTTCAAGGGTTTTTCTTACCTTTTTACTGTTATGGTTAGGTGCTTTGTTTAATAGCCACTCCCTGAATGAAAGTAAAAAGTTTTCATTCACTTTTGAAAAGGGTATACTTTCAGAACTTGTAAACTCATACAATTTTCTGAGCGTAACATTAGGATTGCGACGGCTTTTTATATTATCTATCCTTGCTATTTGCTCTTTAAAAAAATCAGTAAAGCTCGTAGCATCTACTTTCTTAGTATGGAAATCATAGCTTGTACACCTGCTAAGTGCATTTGTTTTAGCCTGTATATCCAATGCCTCATTACCGCTAAAATAGAGGTCTAAAAATTGAAGGTGTCTTTTTTGTGTTGCCTTTTCGTAGATTTCCAAGTATAGTGATTCAGGATTATTTCCGTTTTTACGGCTTTTCAGCGCAACTGTACCGTCATTGCTTTTATGACGGTATATTTCGGTGTTTATTATTTTAGTTTTCATAATGCTTAATTTCTGTTAATAAATTTTTCAAAATAAAATTCGGTGTTTAAATAAAGTCGCAGGAATTAGTCGCAAAAAGCGAAATAAAAGGGAAAAAACGCAGAATTAAAAACAAGTGTAGAAAATCTGTTAATATGGCTTTAATGTAGTATTGAGTGGGCTTAGGATAGTATTGGAACAAATGGTTGGCTCCCAGTATTTCCTTTAATTGATTATCCGTTACAAGTCCTCCCATGAAGCAGAGTTTCTCTCGCTTCATGGTCCGGGCTTTCCACTTCAACGGCAAAGCCCTCACGAGTTCATTAGAGAATAATTGAGTACGAGTAATCCCTAACGCAAATACACTATCGTGCTATACAAACTACTTAGTGACGGCACGTGAGGTGAAATGGTACGATGATAGGCAATTGACACATAGTTGTAAAGAAC
>JBAVWC010000330.1:0-3728 GCA_049697595.1 Alphaproteobacteria bacterium | reverse complement strand
TATCCCAAAAGCAATGGGATCGGGCACCATCGAACGCATGTTCTATTCAGCGCGAACGGGATGCTGGGCCCGTTTGTGTTTTCATGAGGAGTTCCGGCCTGAAACAGATTCATTGTGCCGATCGTTTGATCCTGTCTATGATGGCGATCAAGTGCTGCGAATGACGGCTGACAGAGAGGAGCGCATGTCAGTTTCTGGAAACAAGAGCGCGCTAACATTTACACACAATGGATTCGCCTGGATCATTGTTATTTTTTCCCCGTTATGTCTGGTGAGTCTGGCCATTCGTTCCTCCGCAGACGTGCCTGTCGCCTCGGTGAGCCTGGATTATCAGATCGACAAGAATGTCATGGTGGCCATGCGAGACGGCATTCGTCTAGCTACGGATATTTACCTGCCAGCGCGCCAGGGCCATAAGCTCCCGGGAGAATTTCCAGTTCTTGTCTATAGGACCCCCTATAACAAAGATGGCCTGCGCCGGGCGGGCATCTATTTTGCACAGCATGGATACGTGGTGGTCGCGCAGGATTGCCGAGGCCGATTCGCATCGCAGGGTGAGTTCGATCTGTTGAGGAGCGATGGCCGGGACGGCTACGACACAATTGAATGGGCAGGTATTCAACCCTGGTCAAATGGCAGAGTTGGGACTGCCGGTGCATCGTACGAGGCGTGGACACAGTACGCAGCGGCAATGCTCTCCCCTCCACACCTCACCGCCATGTTTCCCACGGTTGGTTGGGACAGCTTTTACCGATATGCACTCAATGGTGGTGTACCGAGTCTGAGCATGTCCGAGTGGATGCTCTTCATGGCCGAAACGAGCAAGGAAGCCAGCAGAATGCCCGCACTCAGGGAGAAGCTGGAATCGACCTTCAAGGCCCCTGTGCCGTGGCTGCAGCTAAGTCCCACGCAGCGCGCCGCCATTTTCGACGCCTTGCCCGGATATAAACGAATATTCGAGGATACCTACGCACATTCGTCCTTCGACAGCTACTGGCAGCAGCCGAATCTTGATTTACCTGCGAACTACCGGAAATTTAAAGACGTCCCCATGTTCTTTGTCAGCGGCTGGTACGACGGAACGGTTGGTGGCGTAGTCCGCAACTTTGTCGAGCTAAGTTCCTTGCAGAAGTCCCCGAAGGAATTGCTGATTGGTCCCTGGCCGCACGCAACAGGTAATTCAACGTGCGGCGATGCAGATTTTGGTCCGTCGGCCGCGGTTGATGAGCAGGCTCTGGAGCTTGACTGGTTTGACCACTGGCTGAAGGGGGAGCCGTTTAAGATAATTGGCTCTTCACCCATTGTGCTCTTTCAAATGGGAGGCGGCCTGCGAAGCGACAAGCTAGGTGACAGGCTGGAGGCGGGTGGGGGATGGATCTCACTCAAGGCGTGGCTGCAGTCAGAAGCCCGCACTGAGAGGTTGTATCTTCAGCCGCAGAATCAACTTCTTCGTGCACCCGCTCGACGAATTGAATCCGCGTCATTTGACTATAATCCCAGCAATCCGGTGCCAAGCTTTGGTGGATATCTACATGGCGAGTGCGTACAGGACCAGACAAAGCTCGAAAAGCGCTCGGACGTTCTTGTCTTCAATACTCCAATTCTGACGAGATCGGTAGCCATCACGGGAACTGTACAGGTGCGTCTTTGGGTTTCCACAACAGCAGCCGACACAGATTTTATCGCCAAGCTCACAGATGTTTATCCAAATGGTTATTCCATGATTGTTGAGGAAGGGGAGATGCGCATGAGCGCCGGGGAGCGCGCGGGGCACGTCGCCCCTCTGGCGCCGGGGAAAATCTACTCAGCGACAATCTCACTGGGGCCTACCAGCAACCTTTTTGTCACAGGCCACCGGATACGGCTTGACATCAGCAGCACGGATTTTCCGCGTTTGGAGCCCAATCCGAATACCGGAGAGTTGCAAGGACGCTGGACCAGAGGATACGAAGCGCGAAACTCAATTTATTATGGCGGCAGATACCCGTCGCAGCTCGTATTACCACTACTGCATACTCAGTCGCACCAGCATCCTTTCGAAACGCTCGCCAATCCCGTCAAATAGTCGCGAACCGGTGATAGACTTGCGTCGCGTAGCGAGCATCGTGAGGCGATGCCTGATCCCACCCTGATGATGCGCAATGCCAGAAATGAATTTTGGAGAGCAAACCAATGCCGATACGACGTCGTGATTTGTTGAAAAGTCTTGCAGGAGCCGGATCCGTTGCGCTTGCGCCGCGATTGGTGCTGGCCGAGGAACAGGTGGCACACGCTACGCGGGCAATGCCGTCGCCACGGATCAAGGACATCAGCGTCATCGAGTGCCAGCCACAAGGTGCGCGGCTGACGGTGGTGAAGATCACAACGGACCAGGACGGGCTGTACGGCTACGGATGCGCCACATTTACGCAGCGGGCCGACCTGGTGAAACCGGCGGTAGAGAAGTATCTGAAGCCATTTCTGCTGGGCAAGACAACCGACCGGATCGAGGACATCTGGCAGTCATGCTACGACAGTTCGTACTGGCGGAATGGGCCGGTGCTGAACAATGCGATCAGCGGAATCGACGAGGCACTGTGGGACATCAAGGGGCGGCAGGCCGGGATGCCGGTCTACCAGCTCGCGGGCGGGAAATGCCGCGAGGCCGTGGATACATATGCGCATGCGAGTGGCGCGGAGTTTGAGGACGTGGTGGCGAATGCGAAGCAATATATGGAGCAGGGCTGGCGCAATGTGCGCGTGCAGGTGGGGCTGCCAGGGATGGCCGGGTACGGGGCAGCGCACAACGGCACGAACGACGTGAAGCCGCTGCATGATAAACCGCTGTTCGAGCCAGCGTATGACATGCGGCGGTCACTGAAGCTGCTGGAGATCTGCCGCAAGGAATTGGGCGATGAGGTGGAGTTGCTGCACGATATGCACGAGCGGCTGACACCAAATCAAGCAGTGCAGTTCTGTAAGGCAGCCGAGCCGTACCGGATGTTCTTTCTGGAGGACCCGCTCTCGCCGGAGGATCTGGAATACTTCAGGCAGATCCGGCAGAACTGCGCTACTCCGATTGCGATGGGCGAGCTCTTTAATAGTCCGCACGAGTGGCAGCCGCTGATCGAAGAGAACCTGATTGACTACATTCGCGTGCATTTGTCGGAGGCGGGTGGATTCAGCCCATCGCGGAAGATCGCGATTCTAGCCGAACAGTTCGGTGTCAAGACAGCCTGGCACGGCCCTGGTGATGTTTCTCCTGTTGGTCACATGGCCAATGTCACATTGGACATAGTCAGCTATAACTTTGGAATCCAGGAGTACACCCCCTTCAACGAGCGTACTCAGGCGATCTTCCAAGGATGTCCAGTGATGAAGGATGGATACCTGTGGGTGAATGAGAATCCTGGATGGGGAATTGAAATTGACGAAAAAGAAGCAGCCAAAGCCCCGTTTACTTCAAGTCCGTTGAATGGCGGCTGGGGTGAAATACGCCTCCGCGACGGTACAGTCATCAAGCAGTAAGGTCGCTCTTCAAAGAAGGCCCGCCAGTCTTAGTAGAAAGTTCAGGCCGCAAAGGGATCTTCCTGGATGGCCGTACTTTGAAGATCGGCTGAGGTTCCTTAAGCTGTTAAATGCTGTCCGGGTTTCGATGTTCCTTTGACGTTCAGAAAATAATGTACTGATTGGCGTCCCCGACGGGATTTGAACCCGTGTTATCGCCGTGAAAGGGCGGTGTCCTAGGC
>JBAVWC010000329.1:0-3046 GCA_049697595.1 Alphaproteobacteria bacterium | reverse complement strand
CCGGAATTATACGCGGCCTTTGCAACGCTGCTTGCGCCGCTACCACGCTTAAGAAAACCATGTGCTAAATGAAATATTGCCATGTATCCTCCTTTCAGAAAAATGTTTCTGTTTTGAAAATCCTATTCACAATGTTCAAGAACAAACTCGCCTTGCAGATAAAGTACCGCTAGATTATTACCAAGAAGATAAGGAAAACCCTTGCAAACAAAGGGTAGAAATGGAAGTTACCGTACCGCAATGACCCCCAATGTATCTCTGTGGATCAGGACGAACCGGAAAATATTTTGAAAAATATTTTTTCAGAACCATTTTTATCGGAGCAATCGGGAATAGGTATCGTCCATTAACGTCCATCGTATCGGAATTTTAGAAATCACCTCACCGCATCACCGCATCACCACTCCCACGCCGAGCAGATGTGCCGCTTGCGGCACGAGGGCATCGCGCCCCGGCGCATGTATGCCCGTCCTCAACACGACGCGCTTGCGGCGTGGCAAAAATTCTAATCTAGATTTTGGGTTCTTCTGCGCCGGAGGGCGCATGGCGAGTGCTTAAGCATTCGCCCGCGCTGCATTACGGAGTAATGCTTAAGTGCGCCTTTCTCTCGAATTTTCAAATGGTCAGACCGCATCATGCCTTGGTCGCACCGAACACATTGCGACGAAATCTTGTGCAGTTTTGTACCCGCCACGCGCTGCATCTGCCGAGAACTGTTCCGGCTCTTACCACGGCATACATCACACCCCGCGAAAAACTGATGCCGAATTTCCTAGAAGAAGATTCTGCGCTGTATAAATGCTGCATCAGTTATCATGGAAAAGATCGTGTCCGTACAAGTCCGGCATATCAGATTTCCGCTGCGTGAAAAAATCGATAGCGTTTAAACGGACTATGCCGTCAAAAAACAGGCTGTCGTTAACCAAATCGAGGGCGGAAAGCGCACTCAATTCCATGTCAACGGCGGATTGCCGTGATATGCAGGTCGTGTACACACGCCCTATTTGGTTAAATAGCCTTAACCAATATGAGGAGGAAAAACACTCTTCTTTTACACCGGAGCCTCAGGCTCTCGCCAAGCCCACACAGAAAATCGCATAATTTCCATTAATAAAAGCTTGCAATTTCATGCGGGAAGCTTCTGTTTAAGCAAAGGTTAAACGATTTATAATAGAATAGCCGGGTAAATGAGTGATTATAGCGAGAGGATATTTTGGGCGAAATAAAATATACCGATAAGCAAATATCAGACCTTAGAGATGCTTTGGGTAAGAGCGGAGTGGCGCTGCCTGAAAATATCGAAAGAATTGCGTCGGGGAACTATGGCGTTTGTATCGTTTCGGAAAATGCAGTCATTAAACTTTTCAAAGCCAGCGCCGACCCTGAACTTGTGAGTTTTGAACACGCGTATTTTGACAAAAGCGTTAGCGCCTATCTCCGCGTTTCAGGCGTGGCAGACGAAATAACGCGACGCGGCATTAAAGTGCCGGAAATGCTCAGCTACGGAAAATTAGAATCCCCCATTCATATCGGCGAAGAACACTATTATGCATGGCAAACTATGACGCGGCTTGATGGAAGCTCGGCCAGCAAGATCAGTCACGATCCCGCGACCCCGACAGCGAACAGCGCAGATGTTCGAGAATTGGCTACAATTATGGCCAAGACTCATGTGCAAGTTGATGCTGCCGACAAAGAAATCAATGATCGCATAAATTTCGGCTGGACAAAGCACGTCAAGCTGAACGGCACCACTCTCGCTCTGATCGATCAATTACAAAAAGATGTCGAAAAATTAACGCCCCCAACAAAAACGACTACCGCGTTGCACGGCGATTTTCACGGGGAAAATATCCTGAGGAGCGCAAAGGGGGATTATTCCGTTCTCGACTGGGATGATCAAAAGTTTGGGCGACCGGAGCTGGATGCCGCGCGCTCGTACTTCTGGCATCCGAGTTCGCCTAAAGAATTTAGCGAGATATATAATGCGACAGCTACGCAGCCTATGAATGAAACGCTGCTTACGGCCCATGTGTTAGCTGGAAGTATTCAGCATTACTCTTTCAATCTGAAGCCCGTAAAAGAGGAATTTGGGATACAGTCTCAGCTGGAGCGCGATAATTTTCGGGCTGTATGGGGGCCACGAATATCCGATCTGGGAAATAGGATGCATGAACTCACCGGCATGAAAATATACGCCGACGCGACTCAGGACTTCCTAACTTCTGGCGATCCTCCAAAAAACACGCCCCCTAATGGTTCCCCCGGTGGCGAGATCAGGTCGCCACAGACTGCGCCACCCGCCCCGGCATCCCCGCAGCCACAAACACGGACGGCATCGGCACACCCTTCAGATATTCATGACACAAAGCCAACAGTTCATCCTGAAGTGTTGTCACCCAACTTAGCCGACAGCCACATGAACATGGCGGGGAATCACGCAATGAACCTGCTGGGTGTTGTGCCTGTTGCTCTTAATATGGCAACGGATATAGAACATGGGAATGTAAGGGGAGCGATAACGACTGGTGGCAGTTTTGCGGCAATCACTGCGGCTCCCACGATTATTGCCAAAGCTGCCACTCTGACCAAATTTGCCCCTGCTGCCAAAGTTGCAGGACTTATCGGTGGAAAAGCAATTCCTATCGTCGGCTCGGCTTTCGGCGCGGTGCAAAGCGGCATTGAAGCTCATCATGATTTTGTAACTGGCAATGTCACACGGGGTTGGCTGGATACGGTCAAAGCAGGGGCATATGGAACGGCGACTGTCGCTGGCGTAGCAACGGCTGCTGATTGTTGGAATCCAACTGTGATTGCCCCCGCCCTTGTTACGGGGGGTGCATTAGCTGTAGGCGCAACCATTGATGCTGGTGAATCTCTCTATGACCATCGCCAAGCTGTTGTGAACGGCGCCAAAAATATGTGGAATTGGGCAACGGGTGGAAGCGGACAAACGCCCCAACAGGCCGTAACACAGAAGCAAGCGCGTACGGAAACGCCTGATTCAACGCAGTTACCGGCGAGCCATACGGGAAGAGGCGCAGGA
>JBAVWC010000328.1:0-1582 GCA_049697595.1 Alphaproteobacteria bacterium | reverse complement strand
TCACAACGCCGCGCACGCCTGTGCGCGTTCGCGAAGACGAAGAACCCGTGCCGATGCCTTCCGCGCGCATTTGCCTGATGTGTTTGCGTTCGTTCCAATCGCAAGGACGCCATAACCGCATTTGCCCGTCATGCAAGAGTTCCACGCAATATGAGGCCGCCGTATCCCTGGCTGATATTCACTTTCCTGTTTAGAGTTTAGGTTTCCGTCTATGCCGATTAAAGATGCCGTCTTAACGATCGTCAACCGCAACGCCTTCTATCGCGACGGTTATCGGCTGCTCTTGCGCATCAGCCTGATTCAAGCCTGCGTGATCGCTCTGCTGGTGGCGGCCATTGTCGGGCTGGCGATGACGATTAAACCGCGTTCGATCTATTTTGCCACCACATCGGACGGGCGCATCATTAATATCGTGCCGCTCAATGAACCTTATCTGACTCCGGCGCAGCTTATCGCGTGGACGGCCTCGACGACGCAGGGCGTCATGCGCTTTGGCTATCACGATTACCGCGACAGGCTGCAACAGTCGTCGAGCAACTTTACCCAGACCGGCTGGGACAGCTTTAACAAAGCGTTGAAGGAAGCCAATTTTATCGATGCCATTCAGGCGCGCAAGCTGGTGGTATCGATGGACATCGACGCGGCGCCGGAAATCCAGAACGCCTTCGTCCGCAACGGCGTTTATACCTGGTACGTCCAATTCCCGGTCACGATCAAGTTTGACGGCGATCAGCCCCCGTCGCCGATCTTTACCACGCTGCATCTGCAAATCGTGCGCGTTTCGACGCTGCAGAATCCTGACGGCGTCAGCATCGAGCAATGGGTGCCCCTCAACGCGAACGGCAAGTAATGGCCGCAGCCCCCAAAAACCCCCCGGCCGCAGCCCATCGCCCGCCTTCGGGAAAGGCGCGGATGGACGCGGATCTGATTGACGAAATGACCATCACCGCCCGCTTTAACCGTCTTAAAAAACAAGTCAAGATTCAAACCTGGATGATCGCCGCCCTTGGCGTAGCGCTCATCTTGATTTTGCCTTTTGCCCAGCCGGTCTATCTTTACTATGCTATGGGCCCTGATAAATCGACGATGCCGATGACCGGGCTTCTGATGCCCAATATGACCAATCGCGCCATTTTGTCCTGGGCAACAACCAGCATTACCGAAATCATGACGATGGGCTTTGGCGATTTGGACTTCAAAGTGCCGAAGCAAAGACATCGTTTCACCCAGCCGGGCTGGGACGCTTATATCAAATCCTTCAAATCACAGAAAATCGGCGAAACTTTTAAGCAAAACGAATTGGTTCTTACGACCGTGCCATCGAACACGCCCGTGATCCTCTCTCAGGGTGTCAATCCCGACGATGTCTATCAATGGGTCGTGCAAATGCCGATCATTATGACTTATGCCACAAACGATAATATGACGATCAAGAAGCAATCCATCGTCACCCTGGTCATCGTCCGCGTTCCGGCCGAGGAAAGCTCCGCAGGCATAGCGATTGAAAACTGGATCTTGCATTAAAGGCGGCGGGAGAGCCAAAATCGGTTCATAGCATCCGTTGCGAAACGCCCTGCACAAG
>JBAVWC010000327.1:0-1820 GCA_049697595.1 Alphaproteobacteria bacterium | reverse complement strand
GTTCAGTTCGTCGACCGCGTGGCCGTGATCGCGAACCTCAATGCGGCGAACCTCGTGGAAGGTCTGCGGATCGAGAAAGCGCAGCGTGGCTGTGCCGTCGCTGAGGATAAGGTCTTTTCCGTCCTGGGTCAGCCCCCAGCCTTCGCCGTCGTAGTGGAAGGTGCGCAGCAGGCGGAAGCTGAAGCGGTCATAAACAAAAGCGGTATGCGCCTGCCAGGTGAGCTGGATCAGCGTGCTGCCCCAGTCCGTGAGGCCCTCGGCAAAGTATTGGCTGGGGACGGGGGCCGACTGCAGTACGCGCCCGGTCTCCAGATCCACCATGCGAAGAGAGGAGCGGCCGTTCAGGCCGGTGCTCTCGTACAAGTGGCCGTCGACGTAGACCAAGCCCTGCGTGAATGCCTGTGGATCGTGCGGATAGGCCTGCACCACGCGATAGCCATCGGCAGGGTAGGCGCGACAGCCTGTGAGCGTGGTGAGGCAGAGAACGGCTGCCAGGCGGGCAAGGGTGGAGAAGCGCATCGCAGTCCTAGTCGACGTCGTTGGCCATGAAGACTTCGACCGGAGGATTGCTGGTCAGCTGGGTATCGACGATCAGCACAGTGCGGACTTCGCTGCCGGTCAGCGCCAGGGAGGCCGAGGTGTACTTCGGCGTGACGACGCCGGTGGGCGTGATGACCATGGTGACTGTCTGCGACGTGAAGCTGATGTATCCAGCGGTGGAGCCGACGGGCAGCGCTGTGACGATGGGAATCGTATTCGCCAGCGTTTGCCCGGATGGGATCATGTAGACATCCACCGGGCCGGTCTTGGGCGCCTGGTTCAGGAAGCGGAAGGCTGAGTGGCCCTGCGCGGCCGAAATCTGCTGGTCTTCGAGGATGGTGACTTCGTAGCTGGTGGGCGCGGCGCCGTTATCCGTCAGCAGGATGGAGTGCTGATGGCCGGCCAGCAGAGTGCCGTTGGTTTTTACAAGTGCGGTGCCGCCGGTGGCCGCGGTCACGTCAATCAGCGCGGCGGTGTTGGCCGGGACTGTGCCGTAGGGGGTAATGGTGCCTTGGCCGATGTTGGCGGCCAGCTCTACGCCCTCAACGACCACGTTGACGGCTGGGGCGATGTAAGAGGCGTCAATGATGCGGACCAGGCTGGGCTGGGTGTAGCTGGCGACGTCTTCGCATGAAGAGAACCCGAAGGAAAGTGCCAGACAGACCACCGTAACGATAGCCAGCCTGGACAGAGTCAGGCGCCTTGCCTTTTTTATCCATGTCTTCCAGCGTGTCGTCATCGCCTGCGCACTTCGAGAGTCCAGCTTCAGCCTCCATCCTACAAGGGCGGGATGGGTTGAGTGTACGACTTTTTGGCCATAGAGCCTAGAGAGTCAGGTATTTACTTCGCATGGGCCGTCCGCTCAGTTTCCACCGTGGAAGCGGCCAAAGCTGCGGGCCGTCAAAACCGCCAGAACTGTCATGCCCGCGCCCAGCAGAGCGACGTCGGCGGTGCAGCGCAGGTCGAACTGGCCGACCCGGCAAATGAGCACGTAGGCCACGGCCAGGTTGAAGAGCCCCCAGAGCACATTCACGACGGAAGACGACAGACCCTCACCGGGCGGCGAGGCAAATGGCGTCTGAAACGCGCGCCCGGAGATGCCGTTGCCAATGTGGGGCAGGCTGTTGGCCAGGAAGGCTCCGCCAAAGAAGTACGAGAGCGCGTAGTACCAATGCATTGGCAATTCCTTTCCAATTGCGCCCTCATGGTAGCATCCGCCGTGAGGGTGAATGCATGGGCGAATTTTCCGAAGAACCACCGAAATTGTCCCCAGTCGGAGC
>JBAVWC010000326.1:0-8684 GCA_049697595.1 Alphaproteobacteria bacterium | reverse complement strand
TCCCTGCCCAAAGGCGTTGACCCGAATTTGATCGATTTGAACACGGCGATAAGTTTGCTGGAACTGCCGCGCGAAGTCGGCAAGCATCCGGAAAGCGGCGAGATGATTACGGCAGGCATAGGCCGTTTCGGTTCGTATCTGAAAATGGGCCAGCAATATAAAAACCTGTCACCCGACGACGATGTTCTGTCTATCGGCCTGAACCGCGCCGTCGTCCTGCTCGCCGAACCGAGCAAAGGCAGATTTGGCGGCGGTGCAAATGCCGGACAGCTTCTGGGCGAACATCCCGACGACAAGAAACCTATCACGCTCAATAAAGGCCGTTTCGGCCCCTATATCAAATGGGGCAAGGTTATGGCCACCGTCACCAAAGCCTATGACCCGGAAAACGTAACTTTGACGCAAGCGATGGAAATCATCGCCGCCAAAATCGCCAAAGGGCCGAGCACCTTTACCAAAGGCAAGAAGGCGGTGAAGGCAAAAGAGCCTGCGGTTGAGAAGCCAAAGGCAGCCAAACCCAAGAAAGCTGCGAAAGCAAAAAAAGGGTGAATAAGGCATCGTGAATTCCTCTTCCGCGAAACATCTAATCACTATTCGCCCGATGCGTCGTAAAGATGCGGCGGCAATGGTGAAGATGATGCGCGGGTTGCAGGCCTTTCACGGCGTTGCGTGCGTTACCAAAGCAGAACATTTCAGCACTTATTGTCTGGGGCCGAAGGCATTGAGCAAAGCTTGGGTTGCCTTTAACGGATCGACACCCATTGGATTTGCCGTTGCCCGCGACTGGATGCATTTTCCTCATGCGAAACTTATGCGGACAATCGATCTTCTCTATGTTGAAGAGGGACTTCGTGGTTGCGGCGTGGGGAAAGCTCTTATCGCGACGATGACGAAAGATGCCCTAAAGAAAGGGGTATTACGTCTTGGCATAGGGGCGGCGAAGAGTAATCGCCTTGCGAATGAGCTTTATCAAACATTAGGTTTTCAGAAAGGAAAACCTTACACACATCAATACGGCATTGAAGGCAAAGCCCTTCTCAAACTCACAAAGATAAAAACATGAAAAAAACACCGCGCCACAAAGGCCCCAAATCCGGCAAGCCGGAAAAGCAGCATAAGCCCGGGAAGAAATTTCATCGCGGGGCGAAGCCCGATGCCGGCAGGAAAGCGGGGGGGCGCGAACGCGAAGAGTCTAATCGCATCGTCGGCGTTATTGCCAAAGAAGGAACCGGCTGGCGCTTGCAATCGACCAATCGCCGCGAACGCGGCGATTATGTGCTATATGTCAAAGGACGCGAGCAGGTCGAAGAAGGACAGATCGCAGTCGCCGAAAAAGTTCATTCGCAGCAGCGTTGGCGCGCGCGCGAAGCGAAACTGATCGAGATTCTAGGCGACATCAATTCTCCCCGCGCCGTCAGCCTGATTGCAATCGCCACGCACGACATTCCCAACGAATTTTCCAAAGCCTCGCTCGACGAAGCCGATGCCGCGCAGCCGGTGACTTTGGATAACCGCACCGATTTGCGCCAAATTCCCCTCGTCACAATCGACGGCGCGGATGCGCGCGATTTTGACGATGCGGTTTTTGCGGAACCCGACGGCGACGGCTGGCACCTGCTCGTCGCTATCGCCGATGTCGCGCATTATGTGAAGCCGGGCAGCGCGCTGGACAAATGCGCGTATGAGCGCGGCAATTCCACCTATTTCCCCGACCGCGTCGTGCCGATGCTGCCGGAGGCTTTGAGCAACGAACTCTGCTCACTAAAACCGCATGTTGATCGCGCCTGTATGGCGGCGCATTTGTGGCTCGATAAAGAAGGCGAGCTGACCAAATGGAAATTCGTGCGCGGCGTCATGCGTTCTCATGCGCGCCTGACCTATGAACAGGCGCAGGCCGCGATCGACGGCAAACCCGACGACATCACGAGCCCGTTGATCGATAATGTATTGAAGCCTTTGTATGGCGCGTTCAAATGTCTGCTTCACGCGCGCGGCAAGCGCGGTACTTTGGAACTCGACCTGCCCGAACGCAAAGTCGAGATCGAAGAAGGCAAAGTCAAAGCGATCAAAATCCGCGAACGTCTCGACAGTCACCGCCTGATCGAAGAATTCATGATAACGGCCAATGTCGCCGCCGCCGCACAGCTCGAGGGCAAAGGCGGCGTATGCCTCTACCGTGTCCACGATAAGCCGACGGAAATGAAACTGGAAGGCTTGCGCGATTTTCTCGACAGCATCGGCATCAGCCTCGTTCCCGAACGGCAATTGCATCCGCGCTTTCTGACGCAAATTTTGGAAAACGCCGCCGGAGGGCCGCATGCGCAGGTCGTCAACGAGATGATGTTGCGCAGCCAATCACAAGCGATCTATAGCCCCGAAAATATCGGGCATTTCGGTTTGGCTTTGGCGAAATACGCGCATTTCACTTCGCCCATTCGCCGCTATGCCGATCTGGTCGTGCATCGCGGCCTTATCCGCGCGGTTAAATTGGGCGATGACGGTTTGACGGAGCGCGAAATCGAAAAGCTGGAAGACATAGCCGATCATATCTCGACCACCGAACGCCGATCCTCTTCCGCCGAGCGCGATGCCACAGACCGCTTTATCACCCTGTTTATGGCCGACAGGGTCGGAGCCACGTTTTCGGCGCGCATCAGCGGCGTGGCGCGGTTTGGGCTATTCGCCCGCCTCGATGAAACCGGGGCAGACGGAATCATCCCCCTGAACACCCTGCCCGACGATTATTATTTCCACGATGAAAAGCGTCAGGCTTTGGTCGGCAAAAGGACCCAAAAGACCTATCAACTGGCGCAGCCCATTATGGTTAAACTGACCCAGGCCGACCGTTTAACGGGCAGTATGGCCTTAATGCTGGTCGAGGAAGGCGAATCTCCTTCCTCAGCCCCGGCCAAAAACAGCAAGCATCATCGTCGCCGAAGCCGTCATTAAGGGATGTTCTTAGGGATTTGTTAGATAAAGAATCGTACTCTGTCTTTGCCCGGCCTTTCTGCGTCCGGGTTCTTGAAATCCAGCGTTTTCGGCCCAGATACAGATTCTCCCTCCGAGAATGCCTAGGGGCTAAAATGTTACACTTCCAGACGTTACGACACTTTATCTCGGATAGAGCGAGACGGGGGCTTGGATTTTTTGCGACTATCCGTTAGACAGATACAGATTCGGGCGATAGATTTACAACTTCGCGGATACCAACAGGGTGACCCAAGACATGAAAACGATGAAATTGAGCCTTTTCGCCGCTCTGCTGGCGCTGGTGCTGATGATGGCTCCGGCCTTTGCTGATCCCGCTGACGACAGCGGAACTCAGACAATCAGCGAATCTGCACCTCCGACATCGCCGATGCAGCTCGACCCGTCGCTGGCAATGGCGACATCCAGCAGCAGCACGGACGGCCTGGCCAGTTTCGGGCCCACCAGCGGAACCGTTGTTGGCAACCGCGCTTCGGCCCTGCGCGATGAAGTTTTGCGCTTGCGCTCCTCCGTCAATTTGAACTCCAACGAATTCGCCATTCTGCGCACCAGCGGCGCGGCGGGCGCGGTTCAGTATCACAGCACCGTCGCGGCGATCACCGCGCGTTTGCAAAACGGTACGACCAAAGGAAATCCTATCTTGCTGCGCCAATGGGAAGAAGCCGACGCCAGCCTGGGCGAAGTCACATCTTCGCTGAACAAGCTGAACTCTTTGCAGGTTGCGGTCGATGCGGATGCTTCTGTGGCTTCTTACCTGCTTGACTCGGTTCAGGCCGCTTTCGAACTGTCCGGCGCGGTCGATGAAGATCACGACCAGTTGAAGCTGCTGCATGACGAAGTCAGCCGTTTGGTTGTTCAACTCGACTACCTGCGTAACCAGACCACGGCGGATATCCAACGCCAGTCCAGCTATCTGACGACGGAACGCTCCAACATTCAGGCGCTGGCCTTTGCGATCAGCCGCGGCGAATTGTTGGGCAACAGCATTGCGAATCGTCCGGTTATCGTAACCCCGTCGCCTGTCGCCTCGGTTCCCAACAGGTACTCCTATGCGCCTCAGGCCGCTCCGATGATGCCTGTCGCTCAGGGATCGCTTGGGCCGGAACCTATGTCTCCGCGTGAATTCATGCGGGAGAATGGCTCGGCTTCCGGTATTGCGACCAATAACTCCAATGTCGGCCTTGCGCCTTCGGTCGGTCGTTTGTTGGTCTTGATCCGTTACAACCAGCCGAATGTCGATTATCAGCAGCAGCTTGCGCAAGCGGTTGGTACGGCCGTCGAACGTCGCCCGAATGCGCAATTCTCGGTCATCGCCATTTCGCCATCCAGCGGAGATCCTGCAGCTTTGGCTCGGGAGCAACAAACGGCCAAGAGCAATGCCGAGGAAGTGAAGCGTTCGTTGATCCAGATGGGCCTGTCCCCGTCGCGCATCACGATGGCCAGCACCGAAGCGCCGTCGGCTCAATCGCCTGAAGTCCACGTCTATATCCGCTGATTTTATTTACGGCTGAAATCTTTGTGCTTGAGGCGCTGGTGGCGCTTGGGGGATGAAGGTTTCTGCGCGCGGTGCGGGATCCCACGATGAAGTTGTTTGTACTGTGGGAACCATAGCATCTTGCGGTGAGATAAAGGCCGGGGGAGCCACATAATTGGCTTTAGGCGCTACAGGAACCTGTGAAACCCGCTCAACATAGGGAGAATAAGTCGACGCGGATGGAGCTGCGGGAGCTTGCGGTATAAACCTCTCTGCCGTAGGCGCAGGCGGCGAGGACGGGATAAACCGTTGCGCCTGGGGCGCATAATCAGTCGCCAAAGCGGGAATGGAATAACAGATCGCGATAAGAGCGATTGCTGATGCCGATATTTTTGAATTCATCTCATTTCTCTCCGATGCGACGATAAACTTACATCGGGATGATGTCTGCCAGATAACGAATGGCGGCATCAAAATCATTCGCTGGAATAAACTTGGCGTTGGGAACTTTGAAACAGTCGGACAGGCTGCGTTCGATGCGATATTCGCTTTGGCCCGATTTGCTTGCCGCATAAGCGATCATCGCGCTCAACGAGGTTAATTGATTGGCATTAAGCGCGAGTGCGTCAATCTTGCGCGAGGCTGATTGTTCGTTCATCCAGTGTTGCGGCTCAATAGCGCCAGCAATCGGCAAACCGTTACTTGCTTCCGAAGAATGAATTTTACTTATGGTCATATTGTCCTGCCTGTAAATTTATTCTCTAAAAAAAAGCATCTTCTATACATCGATCATACATGCCAATAGTCGGCAATTAAATACCTGTAAATGGTTTCAAGAAATTGTTTGCCGCCTATAAATAGCTATTCACAGGACAAAAGAAGCAAAAAAACATGAAACCCATTGTTTAATAATGAAAAATTATAAAAAAAGGCAAAAAAACGGCAAATTCGTCGATGAAAGCAATCAAAGGCTTGCGCAGCAGCCCTCTTAACAGGTAACTCTATACCTGAATTTTGGTATAGCTTTTAGTATTATTGTTTCAATGGGTGAGAATAAATGATCTCTGCCGCACAATTGAGAGCCGCACGTGGATTGTTGGATTGGACCAGAAGCGATCTGGCCAAGGCTGCCAACATTTCTCCAGAAACGATCAAGAACATCGAACACGGCACTTTCCGTCCGCAGGAAAATACGGCGGAAGCAATCGTGCGGGCGTTCGGCGTGCATAGCGTACTCTTCACCGAAGACGACGGCGTGAAGATAGATCGCAACAACATCAAGCAATATAGCGGCGTTGAAGATTTCAAAAGATTCATGGACGATGTGTACATGACCGCCCTCAACGATCCCGAAGCTGCCGAGGGGGGAAAGAACCCGATATGCGTTAGCAATGTGGATGATCGATTGTTCGCACAGGCTCTGGGCGCTGACTACACGAATAACCACACACGCCGCATGAGCGAAATCAAGAACCTCAAGGTTCGCGTTCTTGTTGAAGAGCACGACTTTTTCTCGGCTCCCAACACCAGCTATGTGGAATACAGATGGAATGTGAATCAAAGCACCGGCGATGTGCCGTTCTATGTGTACGGAGATAAATTTGCGATCCTGATGTTCACGCATCAGCCGTCGCCGCAGATCGTCGTTATTACATCGAAGCTGGTATCAGGCGCGTATCGAGATCAATTTGAAGTATTGTGGAAGAATTCTAAAAAGCGCGAGAAAATTGCAAAAGAATGAGTTAGTCAATGTTACCGAAAGATATGGCATCAGAAGCTCCCAATCCTCAGACATCCGTGTCTGCGGAGGCTGATCTTGTGGCGTTTAAACAGGATATGAAGCAACTGCTTCGCGGCGCGCTCAATCTGCCGGACGGGCGCACGGGACATGTGATGAAGTATGCCTACTCGTCGGTCATACCTCCGGGGCATAGCGACAGCGGCGCGGATCTCTACGACCGCATGATGATGCTGGACACCAATTATTATATTCCTATGGCCGAGGCTTTTCTTGTCGATTGCAACAGAGACTATACGCGGAAACTATTTCAAGAACGCCCCACGGTCATCGACCTCGGCCCCGGTGGCTATCAGGCGCTTTGCCTGAAAAGCCTGCCCACATTAAAGATGGTGCAAGCCAAGACTTACATTGCCTTCGATATCAACGAATCTTTCGCATCCAACGCGGCCTCGGTCGTGCGCAGAAGCCGCATTCCGGGGCTAAGCGCCGATTTCGTACATGGCGATTTCACGAAGCCGCACAAACTGGAAGTAGACTCCCCTATCCTTATGACGATGTACGGCTGTACGCTCAGCCAGTACCCGCTTTTGGATGGCGGAAAAACGGGCGAGGTCACTCTCACCGAAACCTTACGCAATCTCGGCGAAATGGTGGAGCACAAAGCCATAATGTTCGCGGCGATCGACACGAACAAACACGACATAAGCGCAAGAAATTGCTACAGAGGGCCTCACACCGACGAATTTATGCGCCATTTTTGGCTGACGGCGAAAACTCTTGTCGAATCTTCCGCGGATTCCGACAAGAATTATGTGAGCGTCATCGGCGACCGTTTGGCCGACCCGGCAACCGCCGTCATTTACGACCCCAGGTTTGAGAATGGCGGGGTCACCCATACTTTCTATACGAAAAGACACATGACTTTTGTCATTGACGGCGAAAGATTTGAAATTCCCGCCGGAACTCATATTGACGCGGGATTCTCGGCAAAATGGTCTGCGGAGGACATTAAAAAACAAGTCAGGCTAGCTGGATGGGAAATCGTCAAAGAACTGACGGACGGTCAAAGCACGATCCGCCATCTTGTTCTCGCGGGTAAGAATGTTTCTGACGAGCAGAAGCTGCGCGCATCCGGCAAAGCATCCAATGGACAATCCAGACAGCAGCTTGTTGCTCTTGCTCCTGCATCGGCGCCAAGCGGCACGACCCAAAACAAAATCATCTCTCCCTTTGGCAAACTTGACGCTGCCTGATAAAATGGCACATAAAAACGGCGGCAACTTCCTGCGCAAGTTATCGGTCGGGCTGGCCGCGTTGGGGCTTCTGTCGGTTCACACTGTTTTTGCCGAAGATACGCTCGTCCAACGCGCACTGCATGTCCTGCAAGGCGGAGGCGCGCAAGTCATGCCGCCGCCGGTTTCGGTCGAGCTGGCCTTTTCACCCAATGGCGGAGCGACCGAGCTGGTCATCAAGGCGATTGGCGCGGCGAAGCAGAGCATTCATGTCGCGGCCTATGCCTTCACCTCTCGCCCAATCGCCAAAGCTTTGGTCGATGCGCGCAAAGCGGGTATCGATGTTGAAATCGTCGTGGACCACGAACAAATCGAAAAAGACAATCATTCCGAAGCGGCCTATCTCGCCTCGCAAAACATCCCCGTACGCGTCGATATCGTTCATGCGCTTCAGCATGACAAATATATGGTGATCGACAGCAAGAGCGTGGAAACCGGATCGTTCAATTACACCGCCGCCGCCGAACAGCATAATTCAGAAAACGTTATCGTACTGTGGGATGATCCCAAACTAGCCGATGCTTATGCCAAGAATTGGAAAAGCCTGTGGGATGCGGCGGAAGCTTATTCAGGGCGATAGGATATGTTACGGCTCTAAACTGCCTTTATGGAGGCAAATATGACAGAAGCGGAATATGGAAAGCGTCTCGCGCTTGCGACCAGTTTTCATGACGAAGTTGAGGCGATGCGTGATTTCAGGAGCTCGGAAATTACAGAAGGCCGCGCAAGAGATGCTAACTTTCAGCGCGATTTTTTCACTCGATTCCGCGCTCCATATGCATTGAAGGATTCATTGCAATTGGCCAAGGACGAAGTTTTGGCTGTGCTCTCAAACTTTGCTGTGCGTTCTTGTGCATCCATTATGGAAACGCTAGAAAAAGACGAGAAAGATCGCACATATGTCATTGGGGTAATAACAGAACGTCCATTAACTGAGGCTGAAGAGTTGGCTCTGCCAATTTGTCCTCAAGGCGTGCCCGTTATGCACAACGCGGCATCCCCGTTTGATTTTTGGGCGCCTCATTCGGTTGGGGGTAAAATTCGGCCTGCCGGAACGCTTAATTTATAGTGCCCCCAAGCCGTAGAGGATTTGTGAAGAGAAAGATTTGGTTTTCCTTCAAGCAAGGCCCCCACACCCGCAAAAACTAAGACTTGCCAAGCGGCAAGCCTAAGTTTTTACTCCCTCTCC
>JBAVWC010000325.1:0-4737 GCA_049697595.1 Alphaproteobacteria bacterium | reverse complement strand
AAGCTGAGCAACGCGGAGAGGGTCGTCCCCACATGCAGCGCCGCCCTGTGGCGTTGGAGCGGGGGCCGTTGCGGCGGGAGGTGCTGACGGGGCTGGATTTTTGACGGCATCTGTTTGTGCGCTGTGGGATTCAGTTTTGCCTCCCTGTTGCATCATCGACGCCCAATCGGCGAACATACGGCGTTGTGGTTCCAGAAAGCGCGTCAAATCCGCGCGCGCCGCCGGATCGGTAGCCAGCGTGGACAGATGTTCCTGCCACATATCGCAAGCCTCAATCGCCAAAACATTAAGGTCGGGAAAATCGGGTTGTTTGGTTGTCATGAACGGATAGAAGCATGAAATGGGCGGGGAAGGAAGAGGGGAAGAGACGCGAAAGGCCCCAACAAAACACTTGAAATTATCCCCGTAACTTGCGCTAGGGCCTCATTAACCGACCGTGCAACTCTTGAGGCCTGGAGCTTCTGGAGCGGAATATATTCTTCCCGTTGACGTATCCGTGCCTACCACAATACCAGGACGACCCGGTTCGTTCTGAACACTTACATTTAATGATCTGTCCTGATTGCCGAAAATGCCGCCTGTCGTTACGATGATGTTGGCGGGAAGTATGCATTTGCCGTCACTTGCAGTCACGGCATCCGTATAGGTTTTGGCCACGACCTCCGGTGCACGAAAATCTATACTTTCCTGAGACATGGTTTTGTTAGTTGTATAGAGGCCAGCACCGATAATTGTCGCAAAACCAGCGGCAATTCCAAGGACGCCCATTCTATCCAATCGTTTCTTTCGTTCGTTTTTTTGCATTTTCAAATCTCTAATTCGCCGATAAATTCAATAAGATCATAATAACACACCCTGATGAAAGTAATGCGAAGAGAATGCTGCTCCACAATAATGATTATAAAACAAACGATTAGCAATATCACTCGCAAACATTCACGGTTCATGAATCATAGAAACGGGTATTTCCCAAATTTAAGGGGAAATTAGCCCTCTCTTTGTATGATTGAAGCATATAAGCTGCTGCCACATAGGCTGGTTATGATTAATTTTTCTGCTAAGTTTTCAGAGGCTCAACGTAAGATCATACAGGAATGTATCGATAAGGGAGTGCATGACTCCCAGCAGCAAGGCGTGAACGTCGGCGAAACAATATTTAATGTAGTCTATGTCCCACCGAATAAGGATAATCCCGATTTTATTATCGACCCGAGGGTCGTGGTGGGGTCACACCTTGTTCAATTTAAGGTTCAACCTGACCAAATAGATAAGAAGCCAGCCTTTTTTCGCAGCACGGTTGAGCGCACAACAACCCATGAGTTGAACCACATTGAGCGTATTGATAACAATGGAAACAAAGTTGTTACGCTAGCTGATGCTCTTGTCTCTGAAGGTCTTGCGCAAACAGCAGAGTTGGTCGCAGGTCATAAACCTGTTCCCTGGACGCAATTTCATTCCAAAGCTGATGCAGAGAAATACGTCGCCGACGCTTTGAAACATATAGACACGACGTTAGCCGAGGGAAGCAACATAGGAGAAACAAAATATCATAATTACATTTATTGGTTCTCTGGTATCGATCCCACAAAACCAGATGCCCAAGGATTTGACTCCCGTTTCGGTGGCTATCCACTCGGCCAAGCGATTGTTGGGCGATATTTAATCGATAACCAACTAAGTATGGCCGAAATGACAACGAAGCCTACTCGCGAAATAATTGAGCATTGGAAGTCTGATATAAAACGACAAGGAGGAATTCCTGCTTGGGTTGAGAAAAACTTTGAACCCCAGCCTCATTTGTACCCCGCGCAACAAAGAGAAAGCGCGTCGACGCAACCGCCGACGGCACGCGATCATCCTTCAAATCTTCCTGATACAAAGCCACAGGTTCATTCCGAAGCGTTGGCCTCCGGCTTGGCCGACAGCCGCCTGAACATGGCAGGGAATCATGCGATGAACCTGCTGGGTTTTGTGCCCGTTGCCCTTGGTATGGGAAGTGATATTGAGCATGGCAATGTAAAGGGAGCGATAACAACTGGTGGCAGTTTTGCGGCTGTCATTGCAGCTCCCGCAGCTATTGCCAAAGTGGCCACTCTGACCAAAATTGCTCCTGTAGCCAAAGTTGCAGGACTTGTCGGTGAAAAAGCAATTCCGATAGTCGGTTCAGCTTTCGGTGCAGTACAAAGCGGCCTTGAAGCTCATCAGGATTTTACAGCTGGCCATGTCGCGCGGGGTTGGCTGGATACGGTTAAAGCAGGGGCATACGGAACGGCGGCTGTCGCCGGGATAGCAACGGCTGCCGACTGCTGGAATCCAACTGTGATTGCTCCCGCCCTTGTTACGGGGGGTGCGTTGACAGTTGGCGTAGCCATTGATGCTGGTGAATCCGTTTATGCCCATGGCCAAGGCATTGTGAGCGGCGCCAAAAGTATGTGGAATTGGGCAACGGGCAAAGATGGAGAACAAAATCACGTCAACCCCGGTAACGCAGCTGCACAAACGGCAACGCCGCACAGTCCTCCACCTACACCCGTAGCACAAAAGCAAGCGCACTTGGGAACACCCGATCTCACGAATATATCGACGAGCCGTATGGGAAGAAGCCCTGTCGAACGATTAAGGGCTATGCAAAGTCTGGCACCTGATACCCTTGCGACACCTCCTCCATCAGCGCCTCAATCCAAAAACCCAAAAGTCTCTATGCCTTTTCACCCTCCGGCCCCTTGAAGTGTTCGATTTAAGTGTGTTTGGCCTCAGTTGACCGTTGTTATTACCTGCGTACCTCCCCAACAAAACACTTGAAATCCTCCGCGCAACCTGCCAGAAATTAACCATAATTTAACCAAATCAAAGGCACTCCGATGAGCGCGTCCACGAACGAAACCGTTGTTATCAAGAAGTACGCCAACCGCCGCCTGTACAACACGGCGACCAGCACTTATGTGACGCTGGAAGATCTGGCGGCAATGGTCAAAAAGGGCATTGAATTTAATGTGTACGATGCCAAGAGCAACGAAGACATCACCCGCTCTGTCCTGACCCAAATCATCGTCGAAGAAGAAGGCAAGGCCGGGCAGAATCTTTTGCCGATCAGCTTTATGCGCCGCCTGATTGGTTTTTACGGCGACAACATGCAATGGCTGGTGCCAAAATATCTGGAACACAGCATGTCATCGCTGACGAAAAACCAGGAACAAATCCGCGAGTATTTCCAAACGACTTTGGGCGGCATGTTCCCCTTCGGCAGCACGCTGGAGCAAATGAGCAAGCAAAATCTGGCGATGTTCGAACGCACGATGAAGATGTTCACGCCCTTTGGCGTTCCCGGCAGCGAAACCGGCAAGGAAGGCGGCGACGCACAACCGGCCTATTCTCAACCGGAAGAATCTCAGGCAGCCCCCTCGCCGGAGCCTCAACCCGCCGCGAAAAAACAGAGCCGCGCCGATATTCAGGAAAAGGCCGAAGAAGACGCCTTCACCCCCTCGGCTAACATTTCCCCGGCACGGAAAATCGTTTCGGTTCCGACACCAGAAACTGCCAAAGCTTCGGCCCAAAACAACGCATCGGGCGACGATGTGCAGAACAAAATCGCGGCTTTGCAGCGCCAATTGTCGGATTTAACGAAGAATAAAGCTTAAAAAAACAGCTTTTAGCCGTTAGCTACCAGTTGCCAGAAACCAATGGCTAACAGCTAACGGCTGGCCTATCTCCTTGCCCCTTCGGGCTATTTTGGCTGTCAAATTAGGTATTTGTTCATATTATCTGGCCTAGATTGGGGGGTAGCTAGCCCCAATCAGTTCAAACGCTTAGTCCTCAATGTTCGATTTCCTCGACCAAACGATAGCCACCATGATGATGGCTATGCATCAGACAGTTGAATCGTTTATTCAACTGGAGACGGCCGATGACGAAACCACATTGGTGGCCAGCGACGGCTCGTTAGTCAGCACGGTCAAACTATTCGGCGCGCGGCAGATTATCGGCGACATCGAATACCAATGGATCGTCGATCAGGCCACGCTCAAGCTGGGTTCGCGTTTCGACCGCCCGGGCTACGCGATGCAGGTTTATTTCATGCGCGACCCGTCCACGATCGATCAGGACATCGAACATGTCATGAAAAGTAATCGCAGCGCGATGCGCGCGATGGAACTGGATCTCAGCGATCTTCTGAATGAACGCAGCCGCCATTTGGCGCGCTTTATGGCGCATGAAGAAATTTATCTGGTTTTGTGGACTCGCCCTTCGGTGCTGAGCAAAGTCGAATTGACCAACGCGATCAAGAATCGCAGCAAGAAGAAATGGGTGCGCGCACCTAACTCGCAATATCCGATGCAAGCGTTGGACGCGCTGCGCACGCGGCATAAAAGCTATGCCGCATCCATTACCAGCGCGCTTGAGGAAATCGGCATGAAAGCCGAAATCATGACGACGCACGAGTCATTGGCCGCCGTACGCTCCAGCATGTATCCCTCGCTTGGCCGCGAAGAATGGCGCGCCAATCTGCCGGGCGATCCGTTGATTCCCCGCGCGCCCCAACGCGGCAAGAATGACTCGTCGGATATTTTGTGGCCGGCTATACGCCACCAATTATGCGTCGGCGATGCCGCCCAGGTTACACCCAACGTCGTGCGCATCGGCCCGATGCTGTGGGCTGGAGTCGATATGACGCTGGCTCCTGCCGAGCCCGCGCCTTTTCCTCAGCTTTTGAATCGCCTGATCGATAGCGATGTGCCC
>JBAVWC010000324.1:0-1608 GCA_049697595.1 Alphaproteobacteria bacterium | reverse complement strand
GGTCTGGAATTATCTTGCGCGCCCGCGCGTACTTATCCGTCGTCTGGTCCGTCGGACCCGAAATAATCAGCGGCGTTCGCGCCTCGTCAATCAAAATCGAGTCCACTTCGTCCACAATCGCGTAGTAGTGCCCGCGCTGCACGCAGTCCTTGATCTCGAACTTCATGTTGTCGCGCAGGTAGTCGAACCCGAACTCGTTATTCGTCCCGTAGGTAATGTCGGACGAGTACGCCGCGCGCCGCTCGTTGTCGTCCAGGTCGTGCACAATCACGCCTACCGTCAGCCCCAGGAAGGTGTAGATCTTGCCCATCCACTCGGCATCGCGCTTGGCTAGGTAGTCGTTCACCGTCACCACGTGCACGCCGCGGCCCGCCAGCGCATTCAGGTAGCACGCCAGCGTCGCCACCAGCGTCTTGCCTTCGCCGGTCTTCATCTCTGCGATCTTGCCCTGATGCAGCACCATGCCGCCGATCAGTTGTACGTCAAAGTGCCGCATGTGCACCGTCCGCCAGCCCGCCTCGCGCACCACCGCAAAGGCCTCCGGCAGCAGCTCGTCCAGAGCCTCCTGCTCGGCCTTGTAGATCTCGTCCTTATCGGTCAGCCCTTCGATCCGCTTCGCGATCCGCGCCTGAAACTCCAGCGTCCTGGCTCGCAGTTCGTCGTCCGTCAGCTTCTGGACCTCTTCTTCCAAAGCGCCGATCGTGCCCACGACGGGCGTCAGCCGCTTCACTATCCGCTCATTCGAGGTGCCAAAAACCTTGGTTAAAACCTTGTCGAATTGCACAGTACTCTCCGTTTACTAGTGTAAATGCAGGGGCTATGTGCGGGCAGAACAACGCCACGCAGGAGTCAGCAGGTTTCATCTTGCCGTAATCTCCCTGTTTAGAGGCGTAACACGAGCCTATCAATCTCTTCGCCTCGCCGAATCCGCCTGAGTTGGCGATTCAAATGCCTGGTGGGTGTCTCCGGCTCCCCTTCATCGTCATCCTCTGCGTCTTCCTTCTGTTGCAACGCCAGATCATAAGCCAGGCTCGGCTGGTAATACATCTGAACGAATTGAAGCGCCATCCCCAGTGCAAAAGCTGACGGGTAATACCCCAATCTTTTCTTTCCCCGTCGTTGCCTTTGCCTCCAGCCGGCCCGCCTGAACACGTAGTGCGCAAGAATCACTCCAATCGTCAGCACTGGCACGCCGAAAAGGAGCATGGAGCAAAAATAGAAAGCATTAGCGCCCATAACCATCCTCGAAATCTCAGTCAGAACTTCCTGAACAAATGGACCGCAGCCAAAAAGGCAGCAAGCGTTGCCACGCAACGCTGTACGGTTCTGAAGTTTGAAGGATTAAGCGAGTCGGATGGGAGGCGGGCGTTGGAAGGATGTTGGCAGAATAGGAGCGTCAGGCGTACGGCCAAGATACATGTAGGCCATCGGCGAGAGCAGGCTCAATGGCGAGATAAATCCAACAAAAAGAATTGGAAGTATGGCGAGCCAAGCTGCGGAATCCCCTGAATGAACGTGCGGAACCAGCAGCAACAAGAGGGCGATTCCAATTGCGATTAATGCAACCAGGACCCATCCGCGTTGATGCCGATTGTGAATCATCAATAA
>JBAVWC010000323.1:0-1505 GCA_049697595.1 Alphaproteobacteria bacterium | reverse complement strand
AGAATGGAGCAGGATTTATGGTTAGCAAAAATGAAATGAAAACCGCAAATGAACGGGCTGCTTCACGCCTGACCAAGACTCCCACGGCGATCGCTGCTCACTATGATCGCCGCCTCGGACGCATCGTCATTGATCTTAGCAGCGGCTTGTCTGTCATGTTCAAACCACACGACACCCAAGGCATCGAAAAGGCCAAACCCGATCAGTTAGGCAAAATCGAAATCTCACCCTCAGGATTGGGGCTACACTTCCCCATCCTCGATGCTGATCTACATCTGCCAAGCCTTTTGGAAGGATTTCTCGGTTCCCGCAAATGGATGGCCAGGCAGATGGGCAAGGCTGGAGGTCAGGCGCGGTCCCGTGCCAAAACGGCTGCTGTGCGCGCTAATGGCAAGCTTGGTGGCAGACTGATAGAAATCATGGCAACAATCGAGTAAGCGTAATAAAATCACGCACCGAAACAATCTTGGTTCCGTTGTGATGACCAAGTGCCAGAAGGTCTGGTTTGTCGCCGGTGACGAGATAATTTGCCTCACCGCCTGACGCAAGCGACAGCAAGTAATTATCGTAAGGATCAGGAGAAACATCGACCGGAGGCAATGTTTCGATCAAAATGGCAATCTCCCGCAAATCATTGACAAGGCGACCGGCCAAAGCAGGTTTCAGACGCGCGCGGATTTTAGGATAGCGCGTCACCCGTATCAGCTCATCAAGCTGCGGCACTGCCGTCAAGAGGTCGAAACGACCCTGCCGCCAATGTGTTATAATTTGGGCTGGCAGCGAAAGCTCAACCAGTAGGGCGCTGACAAGAACGTTGGTATCAAGCACAACTCGCACGGATCACTTCGCAGTGATGGTCAATGATTGCCGCATGTCGTTACGAACGGCTTCGCTGGCTTCAGCAATAATTTCTTGTGCGGCATCCGGCGTCAGATCGGCAAACTCACCCCGCGCATCGGTAACAGTCTGGTCGAACACGCGCCATTTAACGGCATCCTCGATGAATTTTGAGAGATCGCCTTTCTTAAGACCGCGCTGAGCCAGAAGACTCCGCACAACGATGTCAGTCTCCTTCGAAACAACAACTGTCCAGCGTGTCATGGTATCGTCGCTCATAGGTCACCCCATTAATAAACATATATACGCTTATCAGTATATCATCTTATGTGGCTATTTGCAATTCATGTTCTTATCACAATGTTCTTATCTTATATGATCCGTGGTCTGAAACTATCAGAAATCATTGGTAATTTTCTCGTAGCGGCAAAGGAGCGGCAAAAAAGAACTAACCCATTGCCCTGTAACTCTTTACAACCCGTGGCAAGAAATCTCGCACCCCTTTTCCCTGTCGCTTCGTGGTCACTTCCGCCCGAAGCTCACTTTTTTGGACAATTGGGCCGCTTATGAAGCCCACAAGAATTATCATTGCAATTTATCCAATTATAGGATAGATTGCAACAATGATTGAAAGGCGCACCCAAACCCTTGTCGAAGAGGCTCTTCGT
>JBAVWC010000322.1:0-5540 GCA_049697595.1 Alphaproteobacteria bacterium | reverse complement strand
GATATGGGGTCAGGAAATTTTACCGATGACAAAGTATATGTCGTCCAAACTGCATCAAAAGTTATTGAACGCTGCCTTTTGATGGCGACCGATCCCGGCGATCTGGTTCTTGACCCAACTTGCGGCAGTGGCACGACGGCCTATGTTGCCGAACAATGGGGCAGACGCTGGATTACCTGTGACACATCCCGCGTATCACTTGCCTTGGCGCGGACGCGGCTGATGGCTGCGAAATATCCCTACTATCTCTTAGCTGATACGCCGGAAGGTCAGGCGAAGGAAGCCGAAATAACCGGACAGCACGCGCCAGATCACAAGACCGAAACCGATATTCGCAAAGGTTTTGTCTATAAGCGTGTGCCGCATGTGACGTTAAAATCCATCGCTAATAATCCCGATATTAAAGATGGCATGACACGACAGGAAATTGATGCCGCAATCATGCGCCATGCCGATACCGAATTGCTGTTCGACCAACCTTATGAAGATAACAAGCGTCTTCGCGTTTGCGGCCCCTTCACGGTTGAAAGTCTTAGCCCACATCGTGTCCTTGCCACGGATACCGAACGTCCTGAAAGCGAAACCGAAGGGCAGCGCGATAGCGTATCGGCACAGTTTGAAACTCTTGTGATCGAAAACCTCAAAAAAGCAGGGGTACAAAACACCAAGAAAGGCGAAAGGCTGAAATTCGATAATCTGACGCCTTTTGCCGGTATATGGATTCATGCGACCGGCGAGTATGAGGACAGCGACGGCAAAACCCGCCGCATCGCCGTCTCCATCGGCCCCGAACATGGCACGGTCGGCACCAACCATATCCGCGAATCTGCCAAGGAAGCCGTGGCAGGTCTTGGCTATGATTTGCTGATCGTCTGTGGCTATGCCTTTGATCCGCACGTCAGCGAAGAAGCCAAAAATTACGGCAAATTGACCGTCTTGCCTGTTCGTATCAATGCCGACCTGATGATGGGCGACGATCTGTTAAAGAAAACCGGCACCGGCAACCTATTCATGGTTTTTGGCGAACCTGACATTGCCATGAAGAAAACCAAGGACGGGCAGATCACCATTACAATCCACGGCGTTGATATTTACGACCCAACCACCGGCGCGATCCGCAGCGCCAGTACCGACGACATAGCCTGCTGGTTCATCGACACGAATTACAACGGCGAAAGTTTCTTTGTCCGTCACGCCTATTTCACAGGCGCAGACGAACCCTATGACAAGCTGAAACGTGCCTTGCGTGCCGAAATTGACGAAGCGGCATGGTCAAGCCTCTACAGCACCACATCCCGCCCCTTCGCGCCACCCGCCACCGGCAAAATCGCCATCAAGGTTATCAACCACTACGGCGATGAGGTTTTAAAGGTTTATGAGGTAAAATAAACATCATTCTTAGCGATAGGATATGTCATGCCAAAAGGAAGAAAACCTGAACCGCAGAAACGGATCGGCAAGAATGAGCGGAAAAAATTGAACGCCGTGATAAAGGCCATAAAGAATCATAAAGTTTTTCATGACCAGAAAAAGGAACATGAAACACGATTTAATGACAGGCTCAGACACTCATTACGACAGAAAAATTTTGAAGTTATAAACAAGGGTGCAAGTGTTACCTTTGTTGGAGAAACATTTAGACCAGAATTTTATGTCCCGAATGGTTCAGGGGAGCTTTTTTGCGCGATCGAATGCAAACGCTTAACAGAAGCTTATGCAAAACCAAGATGGAAAGAAGGCTTAAGCCAAGCGGTCATTTATTCTATTCTATATAAAGCTGTGATCTTGGTACTGTATGACTACACAAAAGATGGAAAATATAAGAAAAAATTTGGGGCAGGAAACAAGGCAGAAAGTAGATTTGTTTCCGCATTGCGGGAAAGCAATGTTTATATAGTTGTAATCAGACCTGAATCATAAACACAGGTATCAATTTGAAAGTTAACGGCTTGAGGCTGCTCCGCCTCCTAATGCTCCGACCCCAAGAAAGAATCCAAAATCATACCATCCGCCGCTATTGGGAAAGGCATAGATGCGGATGGTCGAGTCAAACAAATGGCCTATAAGAGAAAAGAATATAATTAGACCATTCCAGAAGCCCATAAAGAATCCAGGCGGATCATAGGCATCATAATCTACTGGCTGCGTTGCACACGCTGTAAGCAGAAGCAAACTTAGAAGCGTGATAGCGGTCTTATTCATTCACCGACCCCATTTTTGAAAGTGCCGTTCTTTTTCTGTGGCTTCGACCATATCAACAATATCATTGATTGACCACAAGCGGGTATCGACATCCGCCGCCATTGCCGGACTCATGCGAAGGGCTTTGTGAATCCTGCAAAAGTTATAGTGCATATAATGCAGGGCTACGGAATGCGCGTAATTTTCGACCTTCTTTGAAAAAGCATTTGTCAGTCGGGTAAATCGACGAATGCTCATACGCATTGTCAGGTTTTGTCGTTCAACAAACGATGTGCTGGTGCAACACAAGTCAGGATTGCCGGAGATTTTTGTTTTCTTGATGCCTACGCATTCGGCGGGGCTGTAATGTTTTTGGCCTTCGACAATCTCGCCGTACAGCTTCACCAGCATTGCATAATCAACATCCTGCCCGAATGCGCCTTCAACAGCTTCCAGATAGGCTTTATGCCCGTCAGTGGTGATTTGAACACGGTTTGCAAGGCGGCTGGCGAGGTCAGCGACGAACTCTTTTGCAATGTCGCCGCCGCGATCACCGATGCGCCACGAGGGAACAAGTTTCGTGTCGGCATCGATTGCGATCCATGTCCAAACGTCGCCCATGCCTGCGACAACGTCTTCCGGCACGTTCTTTTGCTTGCATCCGATGAACGACCATATTTTATGAAGCTGTAATTTCTTGCATGAGAGATTGCGGAAAGCCTTGTCCTGATAATTCGCGCAGACCCTCGATGCGTCGATAAAGAATTTTGCCACGCTGTTAGGGGCAATATCGGCAATACTGGCGGTTGCCCTCATGCTGTTACCTTCCATCAGCAAGTGAAGAATCTGGGCGCGTTTTTCGTGGGTCAATTTATTCATGTTCTTAATATATGAACTTTTATGCTTAGCGCAAAGCATTTAATAACTATTATTATATAGATGTTTATATATACATGGATTAAAACATGAAAAATAATCGTTGACAATATTGCTATCCGTCTTTACCGTTTCTTAAAAATTAGGAGTCCAAAATGGGCAAGCCAGAAGATATACAGGAAGTTATCCACGCTGATCGGGAAAAAAAGATTCGGCGGGCGATGGATAAAGCGTGGGCGGATTGGTGGAAGGATCGGCTCAAATACGGTCAATGGAATAGAACCCGCGCCGGTATGGTGTTCGAGCGGCTTATGGTTCATTTACGCGAAGAATTTAGGAACGACTCAGGAGCTATTTTTCATTTCAAGAATGAAACCTTCAAGCTTAGCCTTGATAGGAAGCTTTTGATTCGATTCAAGAAGGCGAACGGAAAAGGGCTTGGAGCAAATATACCTACACAGGAGGTTATGGATTTTTGTAAAGCGCAGGCGCAGCTAGAAATACCCGGATTGCCGCCACCGTTACAGAAATTAGAAATTACATATCGCCTGAATGCAACTCAATCGGCTATTGCCGAGATAACCGTACAGGAACGAGACGAAGATGTTAGAATATGGGCATACGCCCTTGATGGTAGAGAACAAACAAAAGTGGTGGGGCTGCCGAAGCGCGGCGTTGCACAGCCATCTTCCGCCGACGACTTGGTTGCTCCCCGTAAATCAGGGCGCAAGGAAAAGTCAAAAGACGACGACGACAAAAAAGAGTAGATTATGCCAGATTTTGTAAACAGCGGTCTGCTGCGAATTGCGCGGCAGCGCAAGGGATTCGCGCAAGGGGAGGCTGCGGAACGGATTGGTGTGCCGCAAGTAACTCTTTCACGTTATGAAACCGGAACTTCTCATCCATCCGATGAATTTTTGAAACAGGCGGGATTGATTTACGAGGTGCCGGCTTCTTTTTTTGAACAAACTGACCCGGTTTTGGGCTCACCTGTGAGCGTCCATTCTATGTGGCGCAAGAAGCAGAGCGTTACCGTTAAAGAAATGGATCAAATTATTGCGGATTTTAATTTTCGCATTCTTCATATTCGCAGGATGTTGGAGGCAGTAGAATTTATTCCTCAATCCAATATACCAAAACTTGAGCCAGCAAAATATGATAACAATATTGAGCAGATAGCATCAACCGTAAGATCGCATTGGCTGGTTCCGCAAGGGCCATTCCCGAATCTGACGGCTTCTATTGAGCAAGCTGGCGGTATCGTTATTCATTCGTCTATGGGAGGGAGCGATGTAAGCGGCATAACTATTGCTGCGCCCGGATTGCCCCCTATAATTCTTCTGAACAAAGACCAACCGGCAGATCGCATGAGGTTCACTTTAGCCCATGAGCTTGGTCACATTGTCATGCACAGATTCCCAAGCCCGACTATGGAAAAAGAAGCAAATGAATTTGCCAGTGCGCTTCTGATGCCTACAAGCGATATAGAGCATGCACTTTTCGATATTGATTTACCGAAGCTCGCTGCGCTCAAACCTGAATGGAGGGTGTCCATGCAGGCACTTCTTTATCGCGGTCAAGAACGCGGCATTATTCCCAAAAGCGTAGCAAACCATTTGTGGCGGCAATTCAACGTGAATCGTATAAAGATGCGTGAACCGCCAGAACTTGATTTTGAGCCGGAAGTTCCGGGGGTTATCTCAAGAATGGTAAGCCTTCATCTGGAAACTTTTGGCTATTCAATTATAGAATTTGCGAAAATTCTGCGGTTGCATGACTATCAACTGCCGCAGTTTTATGACTTGAAAAATGCGCCTGAAAAGCCAGCGACCGGACTTCGCTTGCGTGTGGTAAAATGATCTATTTCTTTCCCCACCTCTTTGCGGCAGCCTTTTGAGCGATTTCCTTGCGTTTTTTGGAGGACAAAGACTTAGCCCGCGCCTCCCCCCCGCGCTTGCCTAAAGCAACGGCGTCCGGGTTCTTTTCGGCATTTGGGGCAGCTTCGGTTTCTTCGCCCACAGACAAGGCTACAATAAGCTTGCCTAGCTGATTTGGGTCACGAGGTCTTTTGGGCTTTTTCTGCATACCGCTAAGCATATCATAGCGGCGGGGGATTCCGAGAGGTTTGAATCAATATTAACTTTCAAATTGATGCACTACCCAAGAGTCGAAGCATTTGACCTATTGACTAAGGCTACCAGCGGTTCCGTAGGAAATTGGGTTCGAGAGTTTTTGAAGGGCGATATAACGAGGGGTAACTATGGGGGTATGACGAATATTATAATAACTATTTAATGCCTAATTACAGATAGATATGCTGTTTATTAAATTCCTATCGGCGCACCAGATTTTGCAGTGTCCGACCCGGACACATAGGTAACAGAACGTACCGGCTACATAGGTGACACCCGCGGGCCAAACGGGTTGTCTAGGGGTTGCAGGGTTCTCTCCTCCAAGTCGATATAGCCGAGATCATAATCCAT
>JBAVWC010000321.1:0-2089 GCA_049697595.1 Alphaproteobacteria bacterium | reverse complement strand
GTCGCGGGGGGCGGGCGCGCTGAAAAGTTTTCAAGGGGTGTGTACGGTGTAGGTACATTTATTAACATATATTGTAGGATAGATACCTGGGTACCTACTGAGTATCCACTATTTGCCCCATATTACTCGAGTAAATAAACAAAATGGATTACTTTGTTACTCGAGTAAGAAAAAAGCATTAACGTGGTTCACAAGCGAGCGGACCACCCAAGCGAGCGGACCACTTCCCACCCAAATGCCCATCTTCCATCTTCAACGCGACATTTCTCCACAATAAACAATGGAATCGACTTCTACTGAAAGCAGGCTAATCTTGGCCATCGAAGCTATCAAAATAAACCCAGAACGAAGCATCCGGGCTATTGCAAAGATCTACAACATCCCCCGAGCCACCCTGATCTACAGAATGAACGGCCGACGCGCTCGACAAGATACTCGTACCAACTCGATGAAATTGACGGAACTAGAAGAGAATGCTGTTTTCAGATACATTTTGGACTTGGATTCGCGAGGGTTTCCGCCCTGGCTTGCAGATGTGGGAGATATGGCCAATATCCTGCTTGCAGAGCACGACGCAGGACGCGTCGCAAAGCATTGGGCTTCGAACTTTGTCAAGCGATAACCAGAGCTCCGGACGCGTTTCAATCGCGCCTACGACTACCAGAGAGCCCTCTGCGAAGATCCCGAGAAGATTGGCGCGTGGTTCAGGCTTGTGCAGAACATGAGAGCCAAGTACGGTATCCAGGATGCGGATAGGTACAATTTCGACGAGACCGGCTTCATGATGGGCATGATCACCCCGTCAATGGTGGTTACACGCGCCGAACGGAATGGAAGGGCAAAGACAGTCCAGCCTGGCAATCGGGAATGGGCTATGATGATCCAGGGAGTGAATGCGTTGGGGTGGTGCGTCCCGCCGTTCATCGTGGTGAAGGGGGCCTACCACCTTGCAAATTGGTACACGGAGGGCCAACTCCCGCACGATTGGGTTATAAAGCCTACCGATAATGGATGGACCAACAATGAGACAGACATGGGATGGATACAGCATTTCGATAAACATACTGCTCGTCGCACCAGAGCCGCATATCGAATGTTAGTGATTGACGGCCACGAGAGTCACATGTCGGCCGAGTTCGACCGGTTCTGCAAGGAGAGGAACATTATCACGATCTCCATGCCTCCTCACTTATCTCACTTGCTTCAGCCACTCGATGTCGGATGCTTTAGTCCACTAAAGCGGGCGTACGGACGCGAAATCGAAGTGCTCATGAAGTCGCACGTTAACCACGTGACCAAGGTCGGGTTCTTCATCGCGTTTAAGTCCGCCTTCCACGCCGTTTTTACGGAAGACAACGTTAAGTCTGGATTCAGAGGGGCCGGTTTAGTGCCTCCAGACCCAGAGGCGGTCCTATCTAAGCTGGATGTAAAGCTACGGACTCCGACGCCAACCGGGCCTCCTCCGGCCAGCGCCGACCTTTGGGTCTCTCAAACGCCGCGCAACCCAATAGAGGCCGGTTCGCAGTCTACTTTTATCAAAAGTCGGATTGCCAGTCATCAGAATAGCTCTCCGACACATATTTATGATGCTGTCGACCAGTTTGCGAAGGGGGCGAAGGCGATGATGCATGAGGTAGCCCTTTTGAGGTCGGAGAACAAGATCCTTCGAACCGCAAATGAAGCACTCAGCAAACGCCGGAGGGCCAAAAAGACACGAGTCCGGCTTGGAGGACCTCTGACTGCAGGGAATGGACAAGATTTTCTGGCTCAAAAGGATGTGGATGAGCAGTTGGAGAAGGAAACGCGTGAGAATGATGGTCGTCGACGGAGATCTGAGCCGGGCGTTCGGCGATGTGGTACATGCGGCAAGACAGGACATAATGCGCGTACTTGCAAAGAGGATGTAGAAACATCTGGAGAATCCAGCTCTGAGTAGTTTTAATGGATTTCATTTGGTGTGGTTGTTTAATTGAGTTCAATTCTCGCGAGGGTCGTGGACGGTGCGTCGCTCGCTGTCAGAGAGCGGAATTGATGCGCACCCACGGGACTGCTGCGCGCACCTACGGGACTGCCGCGCGCACCCACGGGA
>JBAVWC010000320.1:0-12209 GCA_049697595.1 Alphaproteobacteria bacterium | reverse complement strand
AAAACCGGCCCGCTTTTCTGGCACGATTATGCGCGGGGCAGGGTGGAAGCGCGCACTGAAACATTCGGCGATGTCGTGCTTGCGCGCAAAGACGTGCCAACCAGCTATCACCTCAGCGTTACCGTTGACGATCATTTGCAGAATATTACTTTGGTTACGCGCGGAGAGGATCTGTTTGCCTCGACCCACATTCACAGATTGTTGCAGGCCTTGTTGGGATTCGAGACGCCGGAATATCATCATCACCCACTACTGACCGATCCTTCCGGCCGCCGCTATGCCAAACGCGACCAATCGGTAACTTTGCGCGCTTTACGCGCCCAAGGGGAAAAACCGGAAAATATTATTTCGGCACTGCATCCTGAGTGACAGGCGCCGCTCCGCCGGGAACCTGATAGTTACCAAACTGATGAGAATCTGGAGCCTCCAGCGGCGCTGCCCCCGGAGCAGGGGGGGTGGCATCCTTTGTGACCTTATGATGATAATAATAGGGAACATAAGACCCGTTGGATTGAGCCTTGGAAGACGAAGCCGGATCGCCGCCCGGAGCAGTGTAGTTACCGTAATATTCCGACGTGCTGTCAGCCTTGGCCGCAGAGGTTGCGATAAGGGCAACAGCAAACACAGTCAGTATTAAGATTGCTTTGGATGTCACGCGCATAAAAAATCCCCATCGAAAGTTGATTCGATGGGGATTTTATCACAGTTTTAGGCTGCCTTCGCCAAAATCGGTTTAGTAACGTCCATGAGTCCTTTAACCGCGTTGACCGAGGCATCGAACATGGCTTTTTCTTCGGCGTTCAGTTGCATTTCGACGATCTTTTCGACGCCGTTTGCGCCGATAACGGCGGGAACGCCGACATACATGTCCTTGATCCCGTACTCGCCGTTCAGATAGGCCGCGCAAGGCAGGATGCGCTTCTTATCCTTCAAAAAGCTTTCCGCCATTAAAATTGCCGAAGCGGCGGGCGCGTAGAACGCCGAGCCCGTCTTCAGCAACTTGACGATTTCCGCGCCGCCGTCGCGCGTGCGTTGCACGATCTCGTCGATGCGAGCCTGCGTCGTCCAGCCCATTTTGACGAGGTCGGGCAATGGAATGCCAGCGACGGAGGAATAACGAACCATTGGCACCATACTGTCGCCGTGGCCGCCAAGGACGCAGGCATACACGTCTTCGACCGAAACGTTGAATTCCATCGCCAGGAAAGTGCGGAAACGCGAGCTGTCCAAAACGCCCGCCATACCGACGATGCGGTTGGTGGGGAATCCGGTGACTTGCTGCATCACCCAGACCATAACGTCGAGCGGGTTGGTGATGACGATGACGAAAGCCTTCGGCGCGTATTTCTTGATGTTCTCTCCCGCGGCTTTGATGATGCCGGTGTTGATGCCGATCAGATCGTCGCGGCTCATGCCCGGCTTGCGCGGAATGCCGGCGGTGACGATAACGACATCGGCGTCCTTGATAAGGCTGTAATCGGTGCCGCCTGTCAGCTTGCTGTCGAAGCCTTCGACGGGGCTGGCTTGAAACAGGTCGAGCGCCTTGCCCTCGGGGATGCCTTCGGCGACGTCGATCAGGACGATGTCGCCCAGTTCTTTTGTTCCAGCGAGAAGGGCGAGCGTGCCGCCGATTTGTCCTGCGCCGACTAATGCGATTTTCTTGCGAGCCATGAGGGATCTCCGGAAAGTTGTGAGGAAGGTAAGAAACAAAGGTTGATTAAACCTAATTTCTGCGCGGGGCAAGAAGATAGCGCGGGGGTTGCCCCTTGACCTGGGGGCGTTTCGGCTGATGCTTATGCGCCTCTGCATGCAATGGAAAGCACAGGTCGTCACGCTGCCCCGTAAAGACAGGGTAACCCGTGGGTCTGGCTCGAGCCAAGGCTTCAATCGCAAGACTAAGCACCGATCTTTCGATGTCCCTCATGAGTATTCTAAACATCCTATTTCTCCTTATTCATGACGTAACGCAATTTGTCCGCAGCCAATGACTGCAATTGTGCGCGACTGGCATTGGCGGGGGCTTGGAAAACAACCTCCGTTCCGCTGTCGGCATCGATGGCGGTGACGCGAAGGATAGAGCCAATGCTCCGGGTTTCAATAAAAATTTCTCGGGAGGTCATAGGTTAAACTCTAATGATTCGCACTTGCCGCCGCAAGGGCGTGGAGTAGAATACACTAAAATGCATCGGGAGAAGAAACCATGGAAATTCTATTCGACAGGCGCGACACGCTTTTTGTCATCACCTTTAATCGTCCCGAGAATGGCAACGCCTACACGGCGACAATGGCCGGCATGCTGAGCGAGAAACTTAAGTCGATCAACGAAGACCGCAGCATTCGCGCCATTTTAATGTGCGGGCAGGGCGATCATTTTATGAACGGCCACGATATGAACATGTATATCGGCAGCCCCACTGCCGTGCAGGAAAAAATATATCATAAGGTTCAATTCTTCAATCACACCGTCCGTGAATTGCAAGGCATGGACAGGCCGGTCATTGCTGCCGTTAAGGGGCGCGTGTCGGGTGCAGGGTTGAGCCTTATGCTAGCCAGCGACCTTGTCATCGCCGCGCATGGAACGGTTTTTAACAGCGACTATATACCTTATGCGATGGTACCGGACGGGGGCACGGCTTTCTTTTTGGCGCGCAAGATGGGCGCGGCGAAAGCCAGCGAGATTTTGCTGCTCAGTGAAGATTTTACGGCCGAACAGGCGGAATCATGGGGGCTGGTCAACCGCGTTGTCGCCGGAGACGCTCTGCAAGCCGAAGCGACGGCCTGGGCAACCAAATTGGCCACAGGCGCGACAAGAACTCTTGGCATGACGAAAAGACTGATCGCCAAGGCGTTTGAACAGGATCTCAATGCCCATTTGGGCGTCGAGGCCGCCTGTGTGGCGACAAACACCAAAAGTTTGGATTTTGCCGAGGCTATGAAGGCTTTTTCTGCCAAGCGCCCCGCTAAATTCATAGGCGGATGACACACTCGCCCTCTTGAATCATCGGCAAGCCTGAATGTGATTGACCGATATTATAAAGTTCTATAGTCAATAATTAGGTAAAATTATTTTGTGGAGAGTCCAATGCGTAGAATTACCCTCGTGCTATCGACGCTTGTTTTAGGTTCTTTTGCCGTAGTTGGGGGCATGTCGGATGCCTTGGCATCGGGCGCGCCAAACTGGACGGGGCCGTATGCTGGCCTAAATGTTGGGTATGGTTATGGCAACGCGCCAACCAGCGTAACCATCAACCCCGCTGAAAGCACCGTTGTCACAAGCAGCAATGCTCCAGCTCCAACCAAGTCGGAGCTCGATGGATTTATGGGCGGTGGACAGGTTGGGTATAATTATCAATTTGAGAAAAGCTTCGTTGCAGGACTGGAAACGGATTTTGATTATTCCGGGGCCAGCAGGTCGAATTCCGCCGTCGGCGCTCCCTATATTGGGGGAACTATGCAGACAACGGTCAAGGAAAGGCTCGGCGGCCTCGGCACGCTCCGTGGCCGACTTGGCGGTTTGCCGATGGATAATCTCCTTCTCTATGGAACGGGTGGACTTGCCTATGGCTCTGTCACGACAAATCTGATTGGTAACAATCTTACTGGTTGTGGAGGATTCGTTTACTGTATGTCGGGCTCATCGAGCGGAATCTCGGTCGGCTGGACAGCAGGTCTCGGCGCAGAATACGCTTTCATGGACAAATGGTCGCTCAAGGCCGAATATCTTCACATTGATCTTGGTTCAAATAGCGCGACGACAGGATTTGATCCCGCAAACGCCGGCGGCAATGCTACGGCAAAAAATAGCTTCACGACGGATGCGATTAAAGTCGGCTTGAACTATCACTTCTAACGGCAAACTTTTCAGTGCGATAAAATGGAGCGTGCAATTGCATGTGAGCATTTATCGCACTGAAGCCTGTTCATAACGTCCAAAACGTCGTCATTCCAGAAAGTTTTCTTTCGCGCCCTTGCTTGCGCGAAAGAAAGCTTATCCGGAATCCGGTTTGGTTTCGTTGCCCCCAAGAGAAACAAATCGGATTCCGCACAAACACCATAAACTCACATCGGAATTCGTCCCGGGATCACTTGGGGCCAAGGTCAAAAAATACCCCAAAGAGTTGTATTCGAATTCATGTCAAATACCCAAAAAACAAGAATTGAACCGGGTTTATAAAGCATTTTTTTACTTCTGAAGAACGCTTTATTAACAGTTTCACTCTACCTTGCTAGGGAGATTAAGACGAAGAAGGGGCCTTTTGGACACGGGCCTTTTATTAGACAGAAATCTCTTTCCCTAACCCTCTTGCCGATGTGGCTTTGTTCAGCTACAGACGCAGGCCTAACACAGGAGAATCTTACAAATGACCGATGCGCCTTCACAAAATCCCATCCAGACCGATGCCGTTATCATCGGGGCTGGGCCTGTGGGCCTGTTCTCCGTGTTTGAGCTAGGGCTGAACGACATTAAATGCCATTTGGTAGATATTCTCGACAAGCCGGGCGGCCAGTGCGCCGAGCTTTATCCGGAAAAACCAATTTACGACATTCCCGCCGTCCCCATTTGCACAGGCACGGAATTGACCGAGCGTTTGCTTGAGCAAATCAATCCTTTCCATCCCGTTTTCCATTTTGGCCAAATGGCCGAAAGCCTGCAAAAATTGCCGGAAGGCGGCTGGCGGTTGACAACCGATCTGGGCACCGTGATCGACGCCAAAGTGGTGATTATCGCCGCAGGCGGCGGAAGCTTTATGCCCAAGCGTCCTCCAATCAAGGGCATCGAAGAATTTGAAGGCAAATCGGTTTTCTATGCCGTACGCAAAATGGATCACTTCCGCGACAAGAGGATCGTCGTGGCCGGCGGCGGCGACTCGGCGCTCGATTGGGCGTTGAATCTGCAACCTTTAGCCAAGCATGTGACGCTGGTTCATCGCCGCGATGATTTCCGCGCGGCGCCGGACAGCGTTTTGAAAATGCGCGCCATGGTGGCCGAAGGTCTTATGGATCTGAAAATCGCCAATCTTACCACGATTAACGGTGCAGACGGACAGATCAGCAGCGTCACTTTGACGGATGAACACAAGCACACGCACGACTTGGCCTGCGACAGCATGCTCGCTTTCTACGGCCTGACGATGAAGCTGGGGCCGGTTGCGAATTTCGGCATCAATCTGCACGAAAACGTCATCCCCGTGAACACGACGGATTTTGAAACCAGCTCGCCGACCGTGTTTGCGATCGGCGACATCAATTCCTATCCGGGCAAGATGAAGCTGATTTTGTCGGGCTTCCACGAAGCGGCATTAATGGCGAAGAAGGCCTTTACCTATATCCACCCCGACCGCCGTTATCGCTTCCAATACACCACATCCAGCAGCGATCTTCACGGCAAGCTGGGCGTGGACGACAAAGGCGCAGAAGACAAGGGCGCAGCAGCGTAAATATCAGTTCAACATAGAGAGAGAAAGTTATGACGATGAAAGTTCTTCTGACCGATATGGAAGGCGCGGAACATGAGCTTCTGGCCACCGAAGAGTGGACGGTAATGGAAATTATCCGCGAGGGCGGCATTCCCATTCTGGCTCAATGCGGCGGGTCGTGCGCTTGCGCGACTTGTCATGTCTATGTCGATCCCGAATGGAAAGCCAAGCTGCCGGAGCCAAATGAAGAAGAAATCGGCATGCTCGATGCCGCCTTCGACGTCACGCAGGATTCCAGGCTCTCCTGCCAGTTGACTTTTACCAAGGAAATGGACGGGCTTAAGGTTAAATTGGCAGGCGGCTCCGTTTAAATGTTTGAATAAGGGCGTGAAAGTAATCACGCCCTTATTTTGTCCTTTACAGCCAATAATCAGTAGTTTAGTTTCTAAAATAGGTTGTTTGTGATTAGAAAGAATTTTTGCCGTGGCGATTTCAAAAACAAAGAAATTGAAAGAAACCGATATGGAAGACGAAGGATTGACCTTCGGAAGCCTCGACTTTCCTGACCTTGAAGTTCGCTTTGGTTTGGAGAGCGCCTGCGCGATTTTGCGCACGCTTGAACAGTTCGAAGGCATTTCCGAACCCCGCGTGACCAAACTCTCGAATGCTGACCGCCTGCGTAATGTCATGTCGGCGATGAAGGATAATATTCGTTATCAAACACGCCATTAAAGACAAAAATGCAATATGAAGAATTACATCGCCGTTATGGCCTCCTTGTTTCGCAGCGCTTGCGCCGCGAATTGACGCCCTCTGAGTTCAATCAAATAGACATCGAACTTTTGCCCGCGTGGCTGGAAGCAAGAGCCGAAAGCGCGCACGAAGAATATCGCCGCTTGCAGAATAATCCTCTGGCCGCAGACCAAATCGACGCCGCCCGCATAGGAAACGCCTGCCGTCATTGGCGCGAGTCCGAAGATCTGGCCTATCTGGTCGCCATTGCCGAAGATGTCAGCCTGAACGCCAAGGCTTCTTGATTTCAAGCCAGAAAATCAACGTGCAAGCGTGAATGCCTCTATTGCATTTGGATAATGATGGGGTGATCGGTGACACTAACGGTGAGGCCGGCAATTCCCTGATAGGTTTTAATTGGCGTGGTTCCGACTATAGGATCATAGACGGACACGTTGGAATAGGTTGCACCCAGATTGGCAAGAATACTGGTCGGAGTGCCCGTTGTCTCTACGTCCGTCGTTTGATTCCATATGACCGGCTCAGCCCAGACCACGAGATACGACGCATTAGGCCCTGTCAGCCCGAGGGTATGACCACTCGGTGGCATCCCTCCCATAGTGTAAGTTGCCGTACTGATCGAGGTGCCATTTAGAATAGTCATGAGATTGTGGATAGCGGTCGCGGCAGCTTTTGGCGTTGCGGTCGAGGTAAACAGGCCAAAATGATCTTCTATATTGGTACTGTTGGGGTCAGCCTGATCGTCGAACAATTCATAAATATAGAATTTCGGCAAGCCCAGCACGATAGTATCAAACATATAGTCGAGGGTATAGCGCGCCTGCACATCCTGATTAACGCCATAGGCGTGATCTAGCATCGTATAGTAACCACCCTCGGTAATGGCCGCCGGTAAGGTGGGCGTGACAACGGAGGTCTGCCAGGGAATATTCGACTGCAAGCTGGTATAGGGCGTAATGCCTCCTCCATTGACAGTTTGCGGATAAACATGCGCGGTACCGTAAGTGCACCAAGCCTGCGTATTGCCGACCGGCGCATATATCGTCGGAGAGCCCGTGCCAAAAGTGAAATTGTAAACAGGCAGATTTTGTAAAAGCGTATCAGCTTTCACCGCTGCATACAGGGCCTCTTGCATGGCCTTGCCAGCAAGCAATCCCGTCTGGCCGCCATAGGTAACCGGCCAAATCTCGATTTCGTTGGCTCCCTCGATTGAAATGATGCTGCCTGGGAACTGGGTTTGAAAAGCGTGCAATGCCGATACAAAACCGGGAACATCCGAAGTTCCTGCATCCGGCAAAAAGTTGAATGAGACGCCGTCGGCAACAAGCTGGCCATACAGCGCGGTATTCAAACCCGATATGTAAGACTGACGTACCTGATTGAGTCCGAGATAGGCCAAAGCAGTCTCGATCATCGCAGGATTATTGTATTCGACGACGAGGGAATCATCCATGTGAATGTTAACCCCGAACATCGCGGCAAAGCTTCCGGATACAGCGGCGCTAGTAGACGATGCCGAACACTGCGCAGTCGCGCCGCCGTTGCTGCCAGCGCAGTCCCAAGTCCAGGGGCCAGTACCGGAAACGGATGACGCTGTGCCAGCAGTACACAAATTGGTTGTCGGCGCGCTGGACATGCTCGTGCCGCTGGACGAACCGCATGCGCCATTCACAGCCGCAAGCGCAGCCGAACATTGGGCAGTAGTCCCGCTGTTGCTGCCCGCGCATGTCCAAGTCCAGGGGCCCGTGCCGGAAATGGATGACGCAGTACCTGTGGTGCACAAATTGGTCGTCGGCGCACTGGTCGTGCTCGCGCCGCTGGATGAACCGCATGCGCCATTCGCAGCCACAGCGTTTGCAACGTTAAGACTTAACTTCATTGTGGACGAAGTGCCTCCGGCTTGGCCGGGAGGAACTGAAAAGGCGCTAACAGAGAGCGCGTTAGTACCGTTCACTAGCTTTGTGGTGTCGACGGTCAGCGCATAGGAACCTCCCGCAGGGGCGGCATCTGAACTTACAGGTGCCCCGGCGCTATTGTAGGCGCGCAGATTACTCCATCCCGTCCCAGCGGTGCCGGCTATAGTGACTGTCCCGGACACACTGGCTCCGTTAGCTGGCTGGGTGATAGTTAAGGTATTGCTGGCAAGTGCCGAACACTGAGCAGTAGTCCCGCTGTTGCTGCCCGCGCAGTTCCACGTCCAGGGGCCGGTGCCAGAGACGGATGACGCTGTGCCCGCAGTACACAAATTGACCGTCGGTTTGCTGGCCAGGCTGCTGCCACTGGACGAACCGCACGCGCCATTTACAGCCACGGCAAGCGCCGAACATTGGGCGGTTGTGCCGCTGTTGATCCCAGCGCAGCTCCATGTCCAGGGGCCAGTACCGGAAACGGATGACGCTGTGCCCGTAGTACACAAATTGGCCGTCGGTTTGCTGGTCAGGCTGCTACCGCTGGACGAACCGCATGCGCCATTCACAGCCACGCTGCCGGAAAGCGCCGAACACTGAGCGGTTGTGCCGCTGTTGCTGCCAGCGCATGTCCATGTCCAGGGCCCGGTGCCGGAAACGGATGACGCTGTGCCTGTGGTGCACAAACTGGTCGTCGGCGCACTGGTCAGGCTCGCACCGCTAGACGAACCGCATACGCCATTCACAACCGCAACCGCCGAACATTGGGCGCTAGTACCGCTGTTGCTGCCAGCGCATGTCCAGATCCAGGGCCCGGTACCGACAACGGAAGATGCAGCGCCTGAAGTGCACAAACTGGTCGTCGGCGCACTCGTCAGGCTCGCGCCGTTGGACGAACCGCATGCACCATTCACAGCCACAACTGCAGCCGAACACTGAGCGGTAGTTCCGCTGTTGATCCCAGCACATGTCCATGTCCAGGGGCCGGTACCGGAAACAGCGGATGTCGTGCCCGCAGTACACAAATTTGTCGTCGGCTTACTGGTCAGGCTCGCGCCGCTAGACGAACCGCATGCGCCATTCACCGCCGCCGCAGACACAGTATTTTTAACATTTAGTTTGAAGAGGGTTGTCGTCGTGGAGCCTCCTACTTGGCCGGGGGGAAGTGAAGAACCGACAATCGAGATAGTGTTGACGCCATTCTGTAGTTGCGTCGTGTCTACCGGCAGCGAAAACGATCCGCTCGATGGGATGACGTCAGCGCTCAGAGCCGCACCGGCGCTAGAGTAGGCGCGCACATTCTTCCACTCCGTGCCAATGATGCCCCTGATCGTGATCGTTCCTGAAACAGTGGATCCACTGGCAAGGCTCGTGACGGCAAGATAGCTGGTTACAACGGCCGCATAGGCGAGCGAAGATACAACCGCAAGAAGGACCGCCACGAATGCCGCGATTACTATCTTCCGCATTTAAGCCTCCAAAACTCAGGTTTTTATTCGGCTGACTTCAGCAACACAGCTCGGCAAAAAATTTGGTCTTCTCGAATACGATTTAGGCTCAAACAAACGCCATATGAATCACGGTCAATTACCTCAACAGGGCGTCAATTACGCTTGGCTATAAATTGAAAGCACTCCGGGCAGCAGAAATGCCGTCATCCCCGTTGTGTTCGGGGTGAAGGAGGGGGGATCAGGGGGTGCAAGCTTGGCTATTGCAGCCTTTTAATTTTATGGGCAAAGTCGATTTTGCTTCACTCATATAGCTTCAAACACTATGATTTAACTGGTATGCGCCCGTAGCTCAGCTGGATAGAGCATCGGTTTCCTAAACCGGAGGTCGGCGGTTCAAATCTGCCCGGGCGCACCAACTAGGTATGAACATGGGCACCGCTGTTTCCGCAGCAATAGCGCCATTATTCGCAATTAACCCCGCCATAGACGTATTGCTGCCGCTAAGCCGCAATAGATCGTCCGTGATGCGAATTTCGCTTAAAGTGGCCTTCAGGTATGCGCGGGCATAGGGCGAAGGCGTAGCCAGCCGTTTGGCGAGGATTCTCGATACCGCCTCGACCTTTTGCGGGGTCAGGATTTGCAGCGGGGTCTGGTGCTGCCGCTTGAGGTTGGCGATTTCGATCAACAGGGTTTCGCGGTTCTGCTTGTGGGCTTTGGCTCGTTCCCGCAACTGGTCGTCAAGGTCGAGAAAGCCTTTCTCCACGGCCTCGAACAGTTTGGCCTGTGCCGCTTCAGTTTCTTTCAGTTCGGATTCAAGTCGTTTCAGGCGCAACTGATTTTCAGGGTCTTTGTTTTTGGACAGGCTTACCCGTAATTCGTCAATGATCGCGCGAATATGCTCCGGCGTATAAACCTTGTCCTTGAATGCTTTCAGTACAAGGCTGTCGATTTTTTCCAAAGGGAAGCTCTTGCTGGGGCAAGCGGTATCGCCTTTTCTGACGCGCCCGTTGCATTTGTAATAACGATAGCGCCCACCTTTGCCTGTCACAACCGACATGCTGCATCCGCAATGACCGCATTTGAGCAAACCCATCAGCATATTGGGCGAAGCCTCGCGCTGGGGAACGCATTTCTTGGGCGACCACGCATCGCGTAGGTTGCTGGCCTTATCGAATAATTCTTGGTTGATAATCGCCGGAACGGCGGTTTTTATCCACTCGGCCTCATCCTTGATCTTATTGGTTTTGGAATCCTTCTGATTAAACACATGCCAGCCATGATAGGTCGTGCTGGTCAGGATTTGATGGATGGTTTGTATTTGCCACAGTTTCCCGCGTATCAGAGTACCTTTGGCGTTCAGATGATTGGCGATTGCCTTGATGCCCATGCGCGGGCTGTCGATGCCGTTGACGTACAGTTCAAAAATCTCACGCACCACACAGGCCTCGGTTTCCTGAATGGCCAGTTTTTTCTTGATGCGTCCATGAGCGCCCGTTTGCCCTGCATCAATGGTTTTGTAGCCAAAGGGTGCTTTGGAACCATTAAAATATCCCTGACGGGCATTTTCCTGCATCCCGCGCAAAACGTGCTTGGCGGTTTCCTTGCTCTGATATTCATCAAACATCATAATAATGTGGCGTTGCATTTCCCCAGCGGGGTCGTTCTGCATTTGCTGGGTTATCGAGATAAGCTGAACTCCGGCTTTCAATAGCTTCTTTTCATACATCGCGCCCATGACCAGATCGCGGAAGAATCGCGACAGGCTATGCACGATGATCGCCTGATAGGGTGCGGCCTTAAGGGTCGCATCATTGACCATATCCTGAAAGGCTGGGCGTTTATCGTCGGTGGCCGTATCGCCGGGTTCGATATATTCCTTGACGATGACATGCCCGTTGCGTTCCGCCCATTGCCGCATCTGCCGCAACTGGTCGGGTATCGACAAGGCGTTTTCGGCCTGACGGGTCGTTGATACACGCGCATATAATGCTACTTGCATGGTGCGTCCTCCTGTTGTGCGGTCAAATTTTCTTCTGCTTCTAATTCTTTCAGAATCTCACCAATATGAGCCAAAATCAATTGTATTTCTTGGGGACGCAATTTGAGTCCGTTATCGGGTTTGAAAACCAAATCAATTATAAGCTTGTTTTCATCATCCATAGGCGCTCCTTTCTCGCTGCTGGCGGTTAGGTTCATTGTAAAAAGTTCTTTGATTGTTGATGGAACGGCGATAGTGGTAACTTTCGCCTCCCGCAAAACGTCATACTTCTGTGCGCCAAGAATGAACGGGCGGTTGGGTTGCGGTATATCGGGGCTGTTGTTTTCTGTCATGAATACGACCCTCCGGTTTGGTGAAAAGTCCTACGTTAGTTCAGGCCACAGGGCAAAAAACCGCGCCTTGTTTAACTGACCCCATACTTCCCAATCGCTGACTGCCTCCGGTGGCCAGCCCTTGCGGGTTGGCGGTGATGGGAAGAAGGGCGGCGGGTTGGGCTGCCCGATATTGTTCAACGCCGAATGCGATATGGCGGCGATGACCCTGATTGTGCCGTCTGCGCTTGTGGTCTTGGTTGTCTTGACCACGGGGCTGCGCGGATAAATCGAGCGGGTGCCATTAAATGACGAACCCTTGACCTTTGGCCTCACGCCTTGGTGCCGTGTCGGGGCGCGTTTGATGCCCT
>JBAVWC010000319.1:0-2832 GCA_049697595.1 Alphaproteobacteria bacterium | reverse complement strand
CTCGCAGATGTTGCTCCTGGATGGGCGTCTGCATGATCACCGCCACACAGCTACGTTCAGTTCTGAATGTGAAGTACCCGCACACGCGCACCATGCCGCTCGATTGGGCCATTGCAGAAGTACGGCGCCTTCGAGCGGAAGATGCGGAATGGAACCGTTCTCTCGATGAAGCACCGGGGGGACGAAACGAACAAGATAGAGCCTACGACGAATGGAGGAACAATCAGTGAGTACAGCACTTGTACCAATCGAGAATCTGAAAGGCGTGGAGATTTTCAAACCTGGGGCGGTCGATCCAATCCTTGAGCGGATCGAACGTGAAGCACGCGAGGAAGCAGCGAAGCTCGACATTTCAACCGAGACAAGCCGTAAGGCCATCGCTTCGCTTGCTTACAAGGTGGCTCGGTCAAAGACCTATCTTGACGAGGAAGGTAAGAAGCTCACCGAAGATCAAAAGAAGATCATTGACACCGTTAATGCCGAACGTCGCCGGGTGCGTGAGCGGCTCGACTTGCTGAAGGATGAGGTACGTAAGCCACTGACCGACTGGGAGCAGATTGAAGAAGATCGAACGATGGCGCACAAGGCTGCGCTTGATGAGATCGAGAAAGCCCAATTCTACACGGAAAGCAATTGGCAGACGCTTAGTTCTGAGGTTATTGCTGATCGCATCAAGGAAATTGAGAGTGACTCCCGCGATTGGGAAGAGTTTTCCGTTCGGGCTGCTGGCGTCAAAGCGGTAGCACTCGATTCCATGCGCAAGAGTTTGGCATCTGCGCAGAAAGTAGAAACTGAACGCGCAGAACTTGAACGGTTACGCGCCGAGGCTGCGGAACGTGCCATCAAGGAACGTGAGGAGGCCGCTGCACGCGCAGCTACAGAAGCGGCTGAACGGAATGCCAAAGAGCAAGCGGAGGCGGCGCAGCGGGCCGCTGAGGCTGAGCAACAGCGCATCGAGAACGAACGTCTACAGGCAGAAGCGAGGGCCAAGCAAGCCGAGGAAAAAGCGAAGCGCGATGCCGAGGAAGCGGAGAAGCGTTTGATTGCCGAGAAACAAGCGGCTGCTCGACGTGCTGAGGAAGCTGCTGCACAGGCGAAGCGCGACCAGGAGCGTGCAATCGAATCCGAGCGCCAACGGGTAGCGGATGAAGCGCGGCGCATCAAGGAGGCCGATGATGCACGTGAGCGCAATCAATCGCATCGGCGCAAGGTGAACCGTGAAGCGCTTGACGGTCTGTCTACTGTTGGCATCCCTGAAGCACTCGGGAAAGCCCTAATCGAAGCAATTATCAAGGGAAACATCCCGCACGTAACCATCACATACTGAGAGGAATCATGGAACCTGAAATCGTAGTAGAAGACAAGCGGAGTGCATCCCTTGCCAAAGTGGTAGAGCCTGACTCATCACTGCTGAACGTGATGGAGAGGTTTGCAACCAATCCAAACCTTGATGCTGACAAGATTGAGAAGCTGTTCAACATCTTCATCGACGGTCAGCGGAAGATGCGGGTGATGAATGACGAGCAGGAATTCGCGCATCAGATGGCTGAGTTCAAAAAGAACCCTCCTGAGATCGTCAAAAATCGTATGGCAGCTATGCGTAGCAAGGATGGGACAAAGTCTTGGAATGTTCCGTTCGCCGATCTGGACGCATACTGCAAGGATGCTATGCCAGCACTGGCCGAGCGCGGCATCACGTGGTCGTTCCCATTCTCAGAGGCCAACGGACTTATCACAGTAAGCTGCATTCTCCGTTACGGCCTGTACAATCACGCGCCCACAACATTGAGCGCACCGCCAGACGATTCTGGGGCGAAGAACGGCATCCAGGCAAAGGGATCAACTATCTCTTACTTGGAGCGGTACACGTTCTGCGGAGCTACAGGGCTCACCGCAGCTATGCCAGACAACGACGGAAACGGTTCTAGCATGTCTCCCGAGGAGCGTGACAAGTACATCGCAGCCATTGCCTCAGCACCCGACAGCAAAGCGCTTGATACGGTATACCTGAGCGCCAAGAAAGCGGCTGTAGCGGTAAAAGACAGCGAATCTCTGCGCATTTTCACCGAGGCGGGAGCAATCCGCAGGAAGGATTTGCAACATGCCAAAGCTCATTGATTGTGAACAGAGATCGCCTGAGTGGTTCCGTGCCAGGGCTGGACGCATTACCGCTTCGCACATGGCAGAGTTGTTCGCCTACAGCAAGCAGAAGGGGAAGGAGGGGATAGAACTCAAGGCTAGGTCAGATTATCGTATGGCTTTGCTTTCTGAACGTCTCACCGGTCAGGTGGCACGGCATTTCGTAACCGAAGAAATGAAATGGGGACAAGAGCAAGAAGAGTATGCAAGGACAATCTACGAACTCAAGAACAGCGTGTTTGTCGAGCAGATCGGGTTTGCTATCCATCCAACGATGGACTTTGCGGGAGCATCCCCTGACGGCCTGGTAGGCGAAGATGGAGGCATAGAAATCAAGTGCCTCACCACAGCAAACCACTTATCGATTTTGAAGTCGAAGCAGGTTCCGCAGGAGTATTACGATCAGATTCAGTGGAACATGGTCTGCTGTGAACGATTCAAGTGGGATTTTGTGTGCTTCGATCCTCGCTTACCAGAGCGTCTCCAGATGGTAATCATTCCCGTTATGTACGACGAGAATCGCGTAGCCGAGCTTGAATCTGAAGTGCGCAAGATGAATGCCGAAGTCGAGCAGGCAATGAAGGAACTAGCGGTTAACGCGTAGCTGAAAGAGAAATCATGAAACCTGATTTACATCATTGGCGCTGCATGTGCGGAGAGGTCAACAATCCAGCCGACCATCTCACGTGCAAC
>JBAVWC010000318.1:0-8566 GCA_049697595.1 Alphaproteobacteria bacterium | reverse complement strand
GTTCAGGGATCAAGAAAGATTATCATCTAGGGGCTGGAAATCCAAATCGATATTATCTACACTTCCCCGACCCCTGAACCCCGAACCCTGAGCCCTTTCTCATGCCAGACATCAATATCAAATCCCTCGAAGGCCGGGATTTCGGCGCTTATTGTGCGATGCCCCCCACAGGGCGTGGCCCCGGACTCATCGTCATTCAGGAAATTTTCGGCGTGAACGCCAATATGCGCGCTTTGTGCGACGGTTTTGCCGCTCAGGGCTATATCGCCATATGCCCCGATTTATTCTGGCGGCAACAGCCGGGCATTCAGCTCACCGACAAAACGCCCGAAGAATGGGATCGTGCCTTTGAGCTTTACAAAGGTTTTGACGCCGAAGCGGGCGTACGCGATCTGCTTTCGACTCTCGGCCATATCCGCAAAATGCCGGAATGCAGCGGCAAAGTCGGCTCTGTCGGTTATTGTCTGGGGGGCAGGCTGGCTTTCCTTATGGCCACGCGCAGCGATGTCGAAGCTTCGGTCGGTTATTACGGCGTCGAGCTGGATAAATATCTGAACGAAATTCACGATATCCGCATGCCTTTGATGCTGCATATCGCCGCGCTCGACAAATTCACGCCGCCCGATGTGCGTGAGAAAGTCATCAAATCCTGCGCGCGCAATCCCGTCATCACCACCTATGTCTATGAAGGCGTCGATCATGCCTTTGCGCGCATAGGAGGGCAGAATTACAACCAGGAAGCCGCCGATCTCGCCAACGAGCGCACGGCGGAGTTTTTGGCAACGAACCTGAAAAGCTAAGGCATGTTGGGCCGCCTGCGTGATCTGACGCCGCGCCAATGGCACACCGTCGCCGCTTGCTATCTGGGCTGGACGCTCGATGCGTTCGACTTTTTCATCCTCGTCTTTGTCCTTAAAGACGTCGCGGCGGAATTTTCCACCGACGTTAAGGCGGTGACGCTGGCCATTACCCTGACTCTGGCAATGCGGCCCGTGGGGGCGCTGGCTTTCGGCATGATGGCCGACCGTTGGGGCCGTCGCCCCGTTCTTATGGCCAATGTTCTGATTTATTCCATTTTGGAATTTGCGTCTGGTTTTGCGCCGTCTTTGACCGCGTTTATTATTTTGCGTGCGCTCTATGGCGTCGCTATGGGCGGCGAATGGGGCATTGGCGCGTCTTTGGCGCTGGAATCCATTCCTGCCAAAATGCGCGGTCTGGTTTCGGGCATTCTGCAAACGGGTTATCCGTCGGGCTATTTATTCGCGTCTCTGGTTTTCTATTTCCTGTTTCCGCTGATCGGCTGGCGCGGCATGTTTATGGTCGGGATCGTGCCCGCCCTTCTGGTCATGTATATCAGGCGCACGGTCGAGGAATCCCCCGTTTTTCTGGCGGAGCTTGAGACAAACCAGAAAACCAGTTTCCTGCAGCAGATTAAAAAACACTGGGGCCTGTTCATTTGGGCTGTTGTCATGATGACCTGTTTCAATTTCCTCAGCCACGGCACGCAGGACATGTATCCGGCTTTTCTGGAAGCGCAGCGCGGGCTTTCGAACCACACCGTCGGCATCATCGCAGTCATTTATAATATCGGCGCTATTCTGGGCGGGCTCTTTTTCGGCATTCTGTCGAACAAAATCGGGCGCAAGAAATCGATTGTGATTGCCGCGCTTTGCGCGCTCCCTGTTATCCCCTTATGGACGCAAGCGAAAACCAGCGCGGGGCTGGCGTTGGGCGCATTCTTTATCCAATTTTTTGTTCAAGGCGCGTGGGGCGTCGTTCCTGCGCATCTCAATGAATTATCGCCCGAGTCCATACGTGGCGTGTTTCCCGGCACCGTCTATCAATTGGGAAATTTGCTGGCATCCACTAACGCCACGCTTCAGGCCGGCATCGCGGCAGATCGCGGCGGTGATTACGCATTTGCTCTCGCCTTAGTCGCGGGAGTCGGCGCAGTTATTCTGGCGCTGGTCGTCGGATTCGGACGCGAAGCGCGCGACCGTCGTTTCTAGCCTTTAACCCAACCGCCGCCCAAACTCTTATAAACCGCGATCAGGTTTTGCGAAGCTTCTGCGCGCGCCTGAGTCAACCGATCTTCTGCGGCATAAAGCGCACGGTCGGCCTCCAGCACTTCCACCTGCGAAGTCAGACCTTGCTGATAGCGTTCCTGCGCAATAGCTCGCGCATGCTTGTCTTTCTCGACTTCGTTCACGGAAGATTGCAAAAACTTTTCCTGTTCGGTATAGGCCGTCAATGACCGTTCGACATCCGACAAAGCGCCGATGATCGTTTTTTGGTAGGCCGTCAAAGCCTCCTGTTGCTGCGCATTGGCGGCGTCCAGATTGGCCGAAAGCGCGCCGTAACTTAAAATCGGCCATATCACGCTTCCCCCTGCGAGCCACGAATTGTTGCCCGGCGTTGCCAGATTGTTGACGCTGGTATTCATAGCGCCGAAAAATCCGGTCAGGGAAAGATCAGGGAAAAATTTCGCCACCGCAACGCCGTGTCGCGCCGTCGCCGCTGCCAGTTTGCGTTCGGCCACGCGAATATCAGGACGTTGCGCGATTACGGCGGCGGGTGCGGCAAGCGCCAGCTTTTTATCCGATGCCGGAATGGGCGCATCCTTGCTGACAATCTTATGCGCCGCCCCCGGCTGCTCGCCCAACAACACATCCAAACTATATTCCGTTTGCGCCAGCAGATTGCGGATATGGGGCAATTGCGTTTGCGCTTGCTCCAACGTGGCTTCCGCTTGCGTAACATCGAGCTGCGGCGATTGACCGACTGCAAAAAGTTGTTTGGCAATATCCAAGGTTTTTGTATCGGCACTGACGACATTTTTGGCAATCGCCAATTGCGCCTGATATTGGCGGATCGAAACATAGTCGCGCGCGACTTCGGCCAACAAGCTAACCCGCACATCGTCGCGCGAGGCTTCCGATGCTTGCATCTGCGCCTCGGCAGATTCCTCGGCGCGGCGATTGCCGCCGAATAAATCCAGCTCCCAGCTCGCATCGAATCCGGTTTGGAAAATGTTGAAAGGTTTATGTATCAGGGATGCAAAAGGGCTGGAATTCCCGCCCGGAAATGGCAATTGATTGGCCTCGCGCGTCGCAGCGCCTTTGACATCGCCGGTCGGCAATAACGCGGCATCGGCAGACGATACGCCCGCGCGCGCTTGTTCGATGCGCGCTTCGGCTATTTTCAGATCGAAATTATTGGCGCTTGCCTTGTCGATTAATTGCGCCAGAACCGGATCGTTGAAATTCTTCCACCATTGCTGATCGATCCCCGCTTTGTCGGAAGGGCCCTGAACTTCATCCGACACCCAATCCGTCGGCAGGCTCGTTTCCGGCTTTTCGTAATCCGGCCCGACTTCGCATGCGGCAAGCGTCATCGTCAGTCCGGCGATAAGGATCGTCTGAAGAATTGAAAATGAGAAAAAGTTCATGACGATCTCCTAATGAACAGGTGCGGCATCGGCAGACGGTTTCGCCTGAATCTTATTGTGCGGCAGGAACAAGGCGATCACGGCGAGCGTCCCGACAATAAGGGCAAACAATTGAAACGCATCGCCGTAACTCAGAATCGCGGCTTGCTTTAACAGTTGTTGATATAGTTTTCCCGGTGCCGCAATCGTCGTAGCTGCTTGATAAGCGGGCGATCCCGGCGTCAAATGCTGCCCCAGATAGTTCTGATGCAATTGCTCGCGCCGCTGAATAAAACTCAAGGCCAGCGCGATGCCAAAACTGCCGCCCATATTGCGCATCAGGGAAAACAGGGCCGATGCCTTGTTGGTTTTTTCCTTGGGAATCGCGCTGAAGGCCATAACGCTGGTCGGCACGAACAGGAACGGCAATCCGGCAACCTGCAAAATGCGGAACAGGACGAAAGTATGATAATCGGTTTGCGGCGTGAACAGCATCGTCGCGCCCATGCCGATGGCAGTCATCGTCATGCCAAAAGCAATCAGATAACGTGCCTGCACTTTGTTGACCAATTTCCCGGCAACAGGCATCAAAAAGATAACCGCGAATCCTCCGGGCGATAGAACCAATCCGGCCAGCGTCGCGTCATAACCGAATGCTGTTTGCACCAGAAGCGGCAGCAAAGTGCTGGCCCCGTACAACGTAAAACCGACAAAGAAAATCATCAGGCAGGCAGGGCCAAAATATTTATTGGCGAACAGGCGCAAATCGACAATCGGATCTTTTTGCCGCAACAGCCACACAACCGTCGATGCCAGGCACACAGCGGAAACCGTGGCGAAGAAGATAATAAATCGGCTATCAAACCAATCGTCTTCCTGTCCCTTATCCAAAACGATTTGCAGCGAGCCCAATCCGATTGCCAACAACCCAAGCCCGATATAATCGATTGACTTAACCCCCTTGGCGACAGCATGCGGCGGATCGGTGACAAGGCTGCGGATCAGCAACAGGGCGACGATGCCGACCGGAACATTCATAAAGAATATCCAGCGCCAGCTAAAATTATCGGTGATATAGCCGCCCAAGGTCGGCCCCAGAATGGGCGCGACAATCATCGTGATGCCGGTAATGCCAAACGCGGTGCCGCGTTTTTCCGGAGGGAAACTGTCCATAATGATCGCCTGCTGCATCGGCTGCAACCCGCCGCCCGCCAGCCCCTGCATCAAACGAAAGACGATCAACATCGGCAATGATGTCGCAACGCCGCAGGCAAAAGACGCCACGGTGAATCCTGCGATGCACAGCATAAAGAAATTCTTTCTTCCCATAACGCCCGACAGCCAGCCCGACAAAGGCAAAACAATGCCGTTCGCGACCAGATAGGAAGTCAGAACCCAGGTGCTTTCTTCCTGACTGGCGGCAAGGCTTCCGGCGATATGCGACAGCGACACATTGGTAATCGTCGTGTCCAGCACTTCCATAAAAGCGGCAAGGCTGACGACCATCGCCACCAGCATCGGGTGCGGCGGTGTCGCAGGGCGCGTTGTGCTTGCCGTTAAAGACATGCGTTCATCCTATGGCGTGGTATCGACAGTCGGATCGACAGATATGCCGGGCCCAAGTGCCAGCGCGGCATCGGGCGCATGATCGAAGGTAATCTTAACGGGAACGCGCTGAACGATCTTGACGAAATTGCCGGTGGCGTTTTCCGGCGGGAAGGCCGAGAAATACGCGCCGGTGCCGGACTGAATACTATCGACCTTGCCGGTAAAAACGGTGTCGGGATAAGCGTCGATGTCGATCTTCACCGGCTGCCCCGCATGCATGTGCTTCAATTGCGTTTCCTTGAAATTGGCAACCACCCATAAATCATTGCCGACCAGCGAAGCCAAAGGCGCGCCCGGCTTGACGTAATTACCACGCTCGACGCTGCGATTGGTAATGCGCCCGTCGATAGGTGCGACAATTTTCGTATTCGCCAGATCAATTTCCGCCTGCGCCAGATCGGCTGCCGCCTGCTGGACCTGCGCCGCAAGTTGATCCCGGTCGTTCTTCGCCTGTGCGATAGTATTGGGCGCGGTTTGCGCGGAACGTAATTTGGCCTGTGCGGATTCCAGATTCGCCCGCATGGATTTTTCATTGGCGACGGCTTGTTCCAGCTGTTCCTGGCTGCGCGCTTCGTTGCTCAGGCGCTGCATGCGGTGCAAATCATCGACGGCCTTGTCGAGATTCGCTTGCGCGGCATTGACTTGCGCCTGCGCGGCGTCGAGATTCGACGGCGCCGAAATAACGGTGGTGTCCTCGTTATTCTGCGATCCCTGCATCGCGGCTTTGGCGGCGTCGAGCGCGGCCTGCGCATGATCGCGGCGCGTGATATAATCCTCAGGATCGATTTCCAACAAAACATCGCCCGCTTTCACTTGCTGGTTGTCGTCGATATTCAGTGTTTTGACATAGCCTTCGACCTTGGCGCTCACTGTAACCGTATGCCCGCTAATCGCGGCGTCATCCGTCGATTCCTCGAAACGGTGGGTATAAACGTAAAAAGCGCCGAACAGGATTCCGCCTAGAACCAGAACCAGGGCGACAAGTTGGGAAATTTTCTTTTTCATGATTTCACCGTTTTGCTTTTTTGCGGGCTATAGGCGGCAAGGAAAAAATCCACCGTCGCTTTGATATGCTTATCGAGTTCTTTCTCATCAGGGGCAGTCGTCTGGAACATCAATGTTCGTTGCAGCATCTCGCCTTTTAAAAGGCTGAAAAATTGTTCGGAAGCGCGCACGGAATCGCGGATCGATAATTGCTTTTGCCGGTCGAAGTCGCACAGCAAATCGGCAAAGGCGGCTTTAACCCGCTTCGGCCCGACTTCATAATAAATCTGGACGATCTCCGGGTGATGCAAAGCCTCGGCCTGCACCACGCGCATCAGGCGAATGGAATCGGCGCGAAAAATCAGCGAGACGGCATGACGCGCGATTTTCAGTAAAGCCTGTTTCACCGGAGTCTCGGCCTCGGAAAGGAACGAGAGCGGCATGCCCAGTTTGTCGCAGCGATACTGGATAATGGCGCGGAACAATTCGCTCTTGTCGGCGAAATGGCTGTAGATCGTCAGTTTGGAAACGCCCGCCTGCCGCGCGACCGCTTCCATGCTGGTCAACTCATAACCGTTTTCCATAAAAAGCGTCGTTGCCGCCTTGACGATTTCCTCGCGCTTGACGGCGTCTTTGGGCCTTCCGGGGCGGCATGTGACGGCTTCTATATTCATAAACTGTACCGTACAGTATAGTATATAAAAAATCAAGAAGAAATTGGATTAACTTTTTAAACCAGAGCTCAACATCACAAGTCGCAGCTTAAATAAGCAGCTCTTTTCACAAGTTGGAGTTTAAAAAATACAATACTTTTTTAAACTCCGGCTCATTAAACCGGGAAATCGCCTCATCGGCGCCCTTGTCCAGAAAACAAGCTCTAATTTAAATTTTAAGCCGCTAACCCCAATAACACCTGCGCGCATAACGCCGTATCCGGCGTTCCTGTGCGTTTCACGGCGGCCTCGGCGTCGTAGAGGCGGCGCAGGGCTTGTTCGGCGCGCAGACGCGGCCAGCGGCGCAGTTGTGCGGCCATTGCGCTTTCATGTTTCCAAAATACCGGCGGCTGCAATCGTTTCACGGCATCTGTCGCGTTCAGCCCGTTATCCATTTGCGCGCGTGCCCATTGCAGGCGGATAAAATGCCGTTGCGCCGCGCGCAGCAACGCCACGGGCGCGGTTTGTTCGGCATAAAGCCGTTCGATCAATTGCATAGCGCGTTTGGCATCGCCGCCACCGACCGCAAAGACAAGATCGTCGAGTTCCGCTGCGCCCGCATCCTGAACGCTGGCGTGAACGTCGGCGAGAGTCGCCGTATTATCCTTGCCAACATAGACGGCGAATTTTTCCAGCTCGCTGCGCATCGCCATACGGTCGGGCGGCAGAATATCGGACAGCGCCGCAATGATTTCGCGCGGCGCGCCGATAGCTTCGGTATTTAGAATGTCGGTAATCGTGCGCTGCCGCGCGGCGGCGTCTTCGACATAACACGGAACGGCGCAGGCCAGGGGGCTTTCTCCCTCGCAAACCGCGCGCAGTTTCGATCTCTTGTCCAGATCGCCGCCTTCGATCAGGATCAAACTGTCGGTGGCCGGCATATCCGCCAGCAAAGCGGTGATGACGGCTGCGATACCCTCGCCCGGAAATTGCACGCGAATCAGCCGCCGCCCGCCGCCCAATGACATCGCCGCCATTTCATCATACAAACGGGCGGGGTCTTCGGTAAGCGTCGCGGCAGACAGCATCGCGATGCGAAACGGGTCGTTAAGGTCGGGAACGGTCAGTTTGGCCAGATGCATAACCCGCTCGCGCACCAAACCCGCATCCGGCCCATAGACCAGAATAACCCGCACGGCAGGATCCGGCTTGTTTAAAAAAGAGACGATTCGGGCGGTAGGAAGCTTCATACCCTTGATGTAGGCCATTTTTTCGGCACCGGGAATGAATATTTTGAAACCAAATAACGGTTATTACTTTCCGCTATTTGTGATACAGTTAGCGCATCGGTCGTAAAATATAGAAAATACAGAATTTTCCAAAATCGAACATTGAGAGTGCGAAATGTCACAGACTGCAGAAGAAAAATCAAATGCGCCTTTGAGGCCGCTATCTAGCAGTATAAGGGGCATTAACAGCGACCAGGACAGAATGCTTGGGCTAATGAAGGTTATAAGGGGCATGCTGGTTGCGTGCAGTAATGAATATGTGCAAATAGGCCAAACAAGGAACTTGGATGTGAAGCCCGAGCACGCGCGTGCGATTTTTAACCGGGACATTCTTTATCCCCTTGAGAGGGTAGAAGAAGCTTTAAAGGCTTGCCCGATGGATATTGAGCAGATTAGTCAGAAATGGACAGATACGGCCGTCAATATATCTTCACATTTTTTTCCTCATTCGAGCAGTCCTAAAGCCCCGGATTCTTTACGGATGCGGGATGTTGAAAATCCCTACTTCCAAAGATTGACCCCTTATATGGGTGACTTTGTTTACTGCCTTACATGTATCAGAGAAACAGCAGGAATGCCCGTTCGTAGAACAGAGGCTCCACAAC
>JBAVWC010000317.1:0-8248 GCA_049697595.1 Alphaproteobacteria bacterium | reverse complement strand
TATTATGGCTATCCAGCTTATTATTATGCCCCGCCGCCAGCCACCGTCACTTACACACAACCTGCGCCACCCCCAGTAACTTATGTCGTGCCGCAAGTGTTACCAGCAAGCCAGGCTTCACCTATTTTTGTTGATAGCAAAGGGCGCACATGCCGCAACTTCCAATCCTCAATCGACGGCGCGCCAGTCAGCGGAACTGCCTGTTTACAACCAGATGGAACGTGGCACGCAGTCGCGGAATAACTTTGAAGGAGAAAGATCATGAGCCGTTTCTTAAGAACCAATCTTTGTGGAACACTGGCCATCTTTTGCGCGATTGTTCTTTGGCCGATGTCGGCAAAGGCGGATGTTCAGACTATCCGCATTTCCGACAGTGAAATCTGGGGGTCATTCGGCGGCTCGTTCCTCAATTACAAGGAGCCTTCGGCGGCGCCCTATCTGCCGGACAGCGAACATGGCATGCTTCCCTCAATCGCCGCAGGCGTCAGCTACATGGGGTACAAGGATTTGTATCTTGCGCTCGAAGGCAACGTGTCTTTTGGCGATGCAAATTATAACGGCGCTTATTATTACTATCCGACGACGCCGCTTCAGGGAACAACTCACGAAACAATATCAAACGTTGACGGCAAAATCGGTAAGGGGTTCGCTTTGGGTAATAGCGAGATGTTGACGCCCTACGTCGAACTTGGGTTCCGCTCCTGGGATCGCAATCTTGGCGGCGGCGATGTCGAAGATTACCAGAATTTTGATACCCTTGCGGGCGTCATGCTACAAATTGCGCCGACCAGCAGCTTGATCTTGTCGGCTTATGGTTCTGCCGGTACGACTTTTGCCGCGCAGATGACTTCGGCTCCCGACACATATAATCTTGGGAGTTCAGGCGTGTACAAAATCGGTGGCAAGATCGGTTATGACTTGACCCAGAGGGTTGAACTCTTCACGACGCTCGATTACGACCATTTCCGCTATGGCCAAAGCGCTGTGGCTGCAGATGGCTCCTATGAACCCAACAGCAATACCGAGGATACGACATTGCGCGTGGGGCTTGGGTATCATTTTAAGTAAGTTCCGTTAGGTATGGCGCTCATGGGGGGCGGGAGCATGACAACGGCACAAATCAGACTTGGCGATCCTGTGCCATGGTTTAGGGCGTACACGCTTGCCGAAACGGGGCATGATTTATGTGTGCTGGCCGGACGATGGGTTGCTCTGTGTTTTGTGAATGACCTCTCCGATCCCGTCGTAATGCGCACCTTGGCTGACATCATCATGTCGCTGGGAAGATTTTTTAATGACGACCATGTCGTTCTCTTTGCCGTGCTAACCGCTCCCCCTCCTGTTGGCGCGGAACAGTTCGCCAAAGCCAGTCATCGCGGCCTTGGTTTTATGAAGGATTACGACGGTTCTGTCACGAAACTGTATGGTGCGACCGATGCGCCGTATCTGGTGGTGATTGATCCTTTGATGCGCGCTGAGAAAATTTTTGCGCTTGGTCAAGGCGGCGCATCATCCGAAGAAATCTGCGCCCATCTGAGCCATTTACCGAAGGTAGATGATTTTGCGGGCGTTCCCCTTTTCGCGCCCGCGCTGATTATTCCGAATGTCTTCGAGCCTGAGTTTTGCGATTATCTGATCGGCCTTCGCGACAAGAACGGCAGCAAGGATACGGGCTTTATGCGCGATGAAGAAGGCAAGACAAAAGTTATTGTCGATCACGCCTATAAGAGCCGGACGGATTTTATGCTGGAGGACAATATCGAATTATGCGCGTCGATCCGCGACCGGATCGTGCGCCGCGTGGTGCCGATGATGGAACGGTTTCTCCAATACCGGCCAACCCGGATGGAGCGCTATATGGTGTCTTGCTATGACACCGAAACGGGCGGGCATTTTTCCCGCCACCGCGACAACGTCAACAAGGGCGCGGAGCATCGTCGATTCGCAGCTTCGTTCAACCTTAATAGCGACTTTGACGGCTGCGAGCTTATGTTTCCGGAATTTGGCCGCAGGCTTTACAAAATTCCATGTGGCGGCGGCATTATCTTTTCAACCGGCGCGTTGCACGAAGTTATGCCTATTACACGCGGCAAGCGTTATGCCTTCATCCCGTTTTTCTATGGCGAGGAAGATGCCCAATTGCGCTTGCAAAATAACGCAAACATGCATGCCGGGGAAAAGCTTTACACGGGTGACGGAGATAAATTATTTCCAGAAATGGTTTGCGTTGTTTGAAATAATCGCTGCCCAATAAACTCGCCGTCCTTCGCGCCTCTCGGGCAGGCGAACAGCCCTTCGCCTATGGGGGACAAACTGGTTCGTCATGTAGAATTTTTACATCTTATCGAAAATCTTGATGAAGTCGGTGCGTGGGTCGCGCTGATAGCCATGTGGGGCTGTTTCCGATTGTAAGGGCGTCAAAAATTCGTTGCCAAAGTTGCTTGTCGTGCTAAGCAAACTCCCTTTGGATTTCTAGCCCCACCATCGATTCGGCGATAATAGCATTTGTTTCTTTTCTTAGCTTATGCCATATTCCGCCGCGTCATGCCCTATCTACGTTCCCGTTTTCCAAGTTTTTATCGCTTCGCCGCGTTTCTGGCGTTATGGGCAATTCTTGTGCCGATGGGAGTTGGCCTTGTTCACACTCCCGCCGCAGCGCAAAGCTTTATCCATATTTGCGGAGCCGGTGAACATACAAACAATGATCAGGGCAAAGAACCGGCGCACAAACTGCCGTCCTGCCCAATTTGCCAAAGCTTGCATCTGCTGGGCGGCGGGTTTGTGCCGCCGGACACCGTTGTCGTCGCCGGCAGGCCTTTGGTCACGGCAGTTTATATTTCTGCCGATTATAACTTTTTTGTAAGGCTGCCCGTTGTGCCGCAAGCGCGACCTCGTGCACCGCCAGTTCTCGCCTAAGCACCCCACCTGAATCACGCTGCTTTTGCCGCAGTTTAAACCTGCTTACACGAGGAATCTCATGTCTAAACGTCTTTTGCTTACGACTCTCTCTTTGCTTGCCTTCTCTCCCACTGCGGCTTTGGCCTGCGCCTGCGGTTGCGGGGTTTTCGATGTCGGAACCGGCACGATGATGCCGACCGATACCGGCGGCTCTGTCTGGCTCGGATTCAATTATATGGATCAGAATATCAATTGGAGCGGCACGGGTCGCTCTGCGCCCGCCAATAATCCCGACAAGGAAATCACCACCGATTTCTTTACGGCGGGCGGGCAATATATGTTCAACCGTTCCTGGGGCGCGGAGGTTGAAATTCCTTATACGGTGCGGTATTTCGAGACGACCGACAATAACGGCAATCTGGGCAGTTTTCACCACGCCGCTTTGGGCGATATCCGGGTCAGGGGCATTTATTCGGGCTTCTCCGACGATATGTCCACCGGGATCACCTATGGGTTGAAACTGCCGACAGGCGATTACAACTACGCCAACTTCGACCGCGATTCCTCGATCGGCACCGGCGATGTCAGCACGCTGTTAGGAGCCTATCATCAGGGAACCATAACGAAAGACGGCAAATTCGACTGGTTCACGAACGGATTATGGGATCATGCTGTAACGGTTGCCAGCCATTACCGCCCGGGCGACGAGTTCGATGCGGCCTTAGGTTCCTACTACAACGCAGGGCCAATGGCAGGTAGCAGCAATGTAGCGCCGCTGCTGCAATTGCTTGGCTCCTATCGTCTGCATGATGTCGGTATGGCCGCCGATCCGCAGGATTCTGGCTATGCCCGCATGCTGATCTCGCCGGGTCTTGAATATGATATCAATGCGTTTAAAATTTACGGCGATGTCGAGATTCCCATCTATCAGAACGTCAATGGGAACCAGCTGACGGCTCCGGTGCTGACGAAATTCGTCGTCGCTTATAATTTCTAAACAGGAGAGAAAAATGCGCGCAAAATTTCCGGCTTTTTTATCGCGGCGGGATTTTGCGCGCTTCTTTTTACAAGTAATAGAAAGAAAGGACTATTAATGTGCGCCTGACATAGCCCCAACCGATTCGATCATCACATCGACTTTGGCTATACCTGCTTTTTCAAATTGCAGGGTTAGAGGCAGCATTTCGCCTTCCTTAAGCGGCTGCTTAAGTCCAAAAACCATTAAGTGAATCCCGCCCGGGCGCAGGGATACTGGTACGTTTGGTTCAAGGGTGATCGCATCAAGTTTCTGCATTTTCATCATGCCACCGTCCTTCACCTCTTCGTGAATTTCGACTTTATCAGCGAGAGAGGTCGATGCGCTAATAAGTCTGTCTCGCTCTTTGCCCGTATTAAGAAAGGGAACATAAATGGCCGCCGTCGTCGCGCCGAGGGGCGTTGCGCGTGTCCAGATATGACCAATACGAATATCGCCTTGCTGATAGCTGTGCGCCCATGCGCTGCCGCCAATCAGCATGACCGCAGCACACATAACAAGAGCGAGTAACTTCTTCATACCTATCTCCTTCAACGATTCTACTTTGGTGAGATATACATTGGCATCTTAGGTGGGCAGATTCTATTGGCAATGCCTGATTTGCTGCGTTGTTCGGAAGGCAACTATACGTGTCATTACAGCATGCGGCGCAGTATATTAACGCGCCTGAACATAGTGTTGACTATCACACCCATCACATGCAGGACAACCAGTCCGGCCAAGAACGCATTGCCGATGCGATGTGCCTGAGAAAACAGCTCAGTCATCGGCCCCTTCTCGAATAGGGTCGGCACCTGAATCAGGTCAAAAAACATATAGCCATGCGGCACCATCAGGAAGCCGCTGACCAACACCTCAAAAATCGTGAGATACAGCAGATTCTGCACACCACGCGCCAATTTTAGTTGTTTTGCATCAATGGTAGGCGGCGGCGGGTTGGTGCGGACGAATTTCCACGCCACTCGCAGCGGAAATAGGAGGATGAGTACGGTAGCAAGGGATGTATTAAGATTGGAGAGAAAGTCATGCAGCGGACGGTCAGCGATCCAGCCCAAAGAATAGCCGACGATGCTGGCATAAATGATACCGACGGCAAAAACCCAGTGCAGCAGCCGTGCCAGCCCATCATAGCGGCCGCCAACAAATTGTTCGGCTTCGGTAAAAGTACTGGAGGCTGTTCGTTCTAACATTAGGCGGCTCCATTAGGGGGATGACGACAAAAAATCCTCGATGGCTTGAAATCCCCCCTAATTCTTACATAGCCGCCACCCTGCATCCCTTCAAAACAAGCCCATCCCTTGCAGGCCACCAAAAACGCCAAGACCTGTGGTGACAGCAGAAACGATGATTACCAGCCACAAATAGAAACCCTTTAGCCTGTATGGCTCCGGCAAAGCGCGGACGGCAAGAGCGATCAGAAAGCCCAGCACGAGAGGCAATAACAACGCGTTCATCACTTGTACGCCGATATTCAGCGACACGAGATTTGGCCAAGCCCAGACGAGAACCGCACCAGCTACAACACAAGCGGCATACATGCCATAGAACCAACGTGCCTTCAAAGGGTGAAGCTCAAGCGAATGTCGGTAACCCCACTGTACCCCGCTTTGGCCTGCCGTGATGATGCTGCCAACGTCCGTATCGGCGAGCATAACAACTATGCCGGGGCCGAAAACGGCAATCATCCGACCAATCCGGCCAGATTTTGCACATAGGGGGTTAAGCGTGGATAGCGATGCTTCGTTGGCAGATGACATGTCAAATCACAAAGGTACAAAACAAACAATTTTAGCGCAGCAATTCTGCGTTATCGCATAGCAGTCTTCATTGACAGAGATCAAGATAGCTACACTGTTCACGCCAATTGGAACAATCGTTGCCCAATAAATTCACCGTCACGTGCCCCGCCCGGACAAGCGAATAGGCCGCCACCGATATGCGTTACAAACTGGTTCATCATGTCGAATTTCGACATCTTATCGAAAATCTTGATGAAGCCAGTGCGCGGGTCACGCTGATAGCACATGAATAACAATCCCGCGTCGTATTCCATGCCTTGTCTCCACGGTGGCCAGCGTTCGGCGGTAAAGCTGACTCCTTCGTTATAGGAATAAGAGCGCCGTAAAATTTGTGCGCCGTCGTTGGTCGCCGCCGTCGTAAGGCGAAGATGCGAGTTTTCTGCAATGACGGGATTACCATCGGCGTCAACCGCATCCAGATCGGCTTTATCAAATTCCTTTTGCTTACCGATAGGAGCGCCGGAAGCTTTTTGCCGTCCTATCGTCTGCTCTTGGAACGAAGTTTTCATCTTGTCCCAATGTTCAAGCGCGATGCGGACACGACGCGCGACGACATAGCTTCCGCCTTGCATCCAATCGGGGGCTTCGCTGCCAGCCCAAATGAATTTATCCATCAATGTCGCATTCGAGGTGTCGGGATTTCCTGTGCCGTCCTTAAACCCCATAAGATTCCTCGCTGTACCGCCGCCAGCAGGATTGGCAATGAAGCCAACCTGAGTCCAGCGAATTTGGGCAATGTAATCAGCCAAACGCACGAGTTGACGGAGGGCGTGAAAGGCAACTTGCGGGTCATCGGCGCAAGCCTGCACCGACAAATCGCCGCCCGTACGTTCAGGCACTAATTGATCACCGCTGAAAGCTGGCATATCGACCAAGGCTTCAGGGCGTTTTGCCGCAAGCCCGTACCTGTCCTTGCCGTCTTTCGTGAACAGGCCGGGGCCAAAACCAAAAGTTATCGTTAGGCGTGAAGGTGGCAAGCCTTGTACGTCGCCGCTATCAGGGGAACCGTCGGCAATATCTTGTCCGGCTTCCAGCCCTTGTGACATCCTTGCCGCCGCTGTTGTCCATTTCTGCAACAGCTTGATAACTTCATCACGCTTGTCGGTGACAAGATCAAAGGCTGCAAAATAGGTATGGTTTTGCGCGGGGGTGATGATGCCAGCCTGATGCGCACCCCAGAAGGCTTCACTTGCAGCATTGCCGTTAAGGCCATTACCGCCCAATTTACTGCCATCGACAAGACCTCGCGCACCAAATCCTGCTCCCATAGCGGCAACGGCACCGGCTACGCCAAGAAATCCACGGCGGGAAAAATTAAAAGGACAACCGCTCATTGCGCCACCATTAATGTGTTCATGTCGTCTTCGACGTAATAGAAAGCTTTGCCGTCCGGAGTCATGGCGATGCCAAACAAATCGCCATTGCCGGGAGGCGATTGAGCCTGATCATTGTCGATCCATTGGGCATACAATTCCTTGCCCGCGATAGGATCAATTTCAACCACCTGACCGTTCAGGGCATTGGTAACGAGCAAATGGCCATCCGGTGTCAAGGACATAGCCAGAGGCCGTTTCAACAAACCTCCTTTGACGATCTCGCGTCCGGTTCCTGCGCTGTCTTTGCGCGTTGGCGCATCATCAATGGCAATCACGCGGTTATTGACGGCATCCGACACGTAAAGCGTTTTGCCGTCTGGTGCCAGAGCCAACCCTGTCGGGCCAACCAGAAAAGCATCCTTATCCGAACGCGCACCCAGCCCATTGGCAATGACTGTCTGGCTCTTGACGGCAGGCGGTTTGCCTGCCGGGATAGAAAGATCGACACGCAAGACATTCGCCGTGTTGAATATCTTAAAGAACCCCGTATCCGGGTCGATGACCTCCGGCCCGGGAATATCGAATCCGGCATTGCTGAGGAACAAGGTCGCCGTCACGCCATTATCAATCACCGCCATATTGCCCCACGGGTCGTTGATGTTAGCTCCTGTGATCGTACTGGCGACTTTTCCGTTCGCATCCAGCACGATCAAACAACCCGATCCTTTTGTTTTGGTCGTGCCGTCGGTGCTGGGCGCGCTGCCGACGATGATCCAACCGCTTTGCAGCATCGTCATCGCCGTCGTCAGGCCGACGCCGCCGGGGCATTGCGGCAATTGTTTGGGAAGTTTTGCAAATAAGGATATTTGTTTGGTATCAGGATTGTAATCGATAATCGTCGTGCCGGTTCCCTGTAAATTTGAAATATCGTTGAAATTATCGACCAGTACATCGCCTTTATGAATTGTTCCCGCCGAAACGGGCGCGACGACGATTGCGTATGGGTTCAAGTCTCCATTTGCAATCGCGGTCGAAGCCAGCGTGGTATGTTTGTGAACATTTTCAAGCACCCCCTTGGCATCGTCGGCTTTGGCGATAGTCGTTGCGGCAAAGACGATCATAAAAGCCAGAAGCGAAGCGCGTGTTACGAAACGTGACATGGGGTTATTTCCTTAAAATGAAATGTTTGTGCGTAGGCC
>JBAVWC010000316.1:0-1739 GCA_049697595.1 Alphaproteobacteria bacterium | reverse complement strand
CTCGTCGAAGGACGCACAAGGCCAAAGCCAGTGATGCGCGTGAACAAGGACTCGCTGCGGCGCTGGCGGCGTTGATCCGCTTCGCTTGGTTGAGCTTGTTGCGGCGTCAATTGCGTCGTGCGCATATCGTGCGGCGCCATCGGCGAAGCAGGGCGCGCGCTGCGCGATGCGATTGCCGAAGATTGGGGCTGATATTGCGGTTGCGCCGCGCGCGGGGTCGAGATCGGCGCGTGCTGCTGTACGGGCTGCTCGATGACGGCAGCTTGCACTTGCGCGGGCTCGTCGATCTCTTCAGCCATCTGCTGCATGGATTCAATTGCGTGGCTCCTGGCATCCTGCACAGGAGGCGTCGCTTCGACAGGGGCAACGGGAGTTGCGACGGATTGTGGAGTTACGGCTTGCGGCATCGTAAAGTAATTGGTTTGACCGCTGACCGAAGGAGTCACTTGCTGCGTCGAACCTGTGGCGCGATAGACCGGAGCTGCGTAGGCAGGGGGTACAGCGGCGGCAGGGGCCTGATAAGCCTTCGGCGCGACGCGGCCAGAGCCCGTAGCATTGGTCGTTGTGGCGCGTTGCGTAACGGCGGCGTCGATGCCGGTGGCGATAACCGACACGCGGATCTTGCCGTCCATATTTTCGCCGAGGGTCGAGCCGACCTTGATCTGCGCTTCGGGATCGACTTCTTCGCGGATGCGGTTGGCGGCTTGATCGACTTCGAACAGAGTCATGTCCATGCCGCCAGTGATGTTGATCAGCACGCCGCGCGCGCCCTTCATCGAAACATCGTCGAGCAATGGGTTGGAAATGGCAGCCTCGGCGGCGCGAATGGCGCGATTGTCGCCGTCGGATTCGCCGGTGCCCATCATCGCTTTGCCCATTTCGCCCATCACGGTCTTGACGTCGGCGAAATCGAGATTCATGAAGCCGGGCATAACCATCAGATCGGTAATGCCGCGCACGCCGCTGTGCAGGACTTCGTCGGCGAGGCGGAAAGCTTCGGCGAACGTCGTGCGTTCATTGGCGATGCGGAAAAGATTCTGGTTGGGGATGACGATCAGCGTATCGACATATTGCTGCAATTCGGCAATGCCCGCTTCGGCTTGGCGCATACGGTTGTTGCCTTCGAAATGGAACGGCTTGGTGACGACGCCGACGGTCAGGATGCCCGACTCGCGCGCGGCGCGGGCGATAACGGGGGCCGCACCTGTGCCGGTGCCGCCGCCCATGCCTGCGGTAACGAAAATCATGTCGGAGCCTTCGAGGACGGCCATAATGTCGGCCAGTTGTTCCTCAGCCGCGGCGCGGCCTACATCGGATTTCGAACCTGCGCCCAAACCGCGCGACATGTTGACGCCCAGTTGAATTTTGCGTCCGGCCAGCGACATCGCCAAAGCCTGGCTGTCGGTGTTGGCGGCGATGAAGTCGCAGCCTTCCAACTGGCAACGGATCATGTTGTTGATGGCATTACCGCCAGCGCCGCCGACGCCGACTACGGTCAGGCGGGGACGCAGATTGTGTTCGGGATCGGCCATCGACAAATTGATCATAGAATGAACCTCCGGCTATGAAACGCGCAGAACGCGCGGGTGAATCGTTAGCGACTATATGAATCATATTCATTGATTCGTGCAACAAAAACCCGCGCTAAGAATCAGAAAATTCAGATATTTATGCTGTTTGGTGCGTGGAAACAGAGGGTAAAAACGGATAAAGAAAAAGAGATGCAGGGGGTTAGGGGG
>JBAVWC010000315.1:0-9551 GCA_049697595.1 Alphaproteobacteria bacterium | reverse complement strand
GGGTGGGGGCCTTCACCCTGGATTCAAGTTCCCACTCTCCCTCACCACTCTTTCCTACCTCCTAATCCTCGCCGCACTCATTTTCCCCTTCACGCCGTTGGCGAACCGTTATGCGCTCGATGTGTCGATTATGGTGATGACTTACATCATGCTGGCCTGGGGCCTGAATATCACCGTCGGCTATGCCGGGCTTCTCGATCTTGGATATGCGGGATTCTATGCACTCGGCGCTTATTGCTATGCGTTGCTGGCGACGCATACAGGTATTGGATTCTGGGAATGTCTGCCAATCGCAGGATTGGTCACGGCGACAATCGGCCTTCTGCTCGGCTTCCCGGTTTTGCGTCTGCGCGGAGATTATTTCGCCGTCGTCACTTTGGGGTTCGGTGAAATCGTGCGCCTCGTCCTCATCAACTGGACAGATTTTACTGGAGGCCCCAACGGCGTCGCCGACATCCCGCGCCCCACTTTCTTCGGCCTCGAATTCTCGCGTCAGGCGAGCGAGGGCCACGCATCCTTCAGCGACTATTTCCACCTAAGCTTCGACCCGATGCAGCGCATTCTGTTTTTGTATTTCATCGTTTTGGGTTTGGCTTTGGCCGTGGGGTGGTTCAGCCTGCGCTTGCGGCGTTTGCCGCTGGGCCGCGCGTGGGAAAGTTTCCGCGAGGATGAAATCGCCTGCGCCTCGCTCGGCATCAACAGGACTTGGATCAAACTGGCGGCCTACAGCCTCGGCGCAATGGTCGCAGGATTGGCGGGAGCATTCTTCGCCGCGCGCCAAGGTTTCGTCAGCCCCGAAAGCTTCACCTTCACCGAATCCGCAACTATTCTGGCGATTGTTATTCTGGGCGGCATCGGTCACCCGCTCGGCATCGTCCTCGCCGCCGTCTTCATTATCGGCTTGCCTGAATTATTCCGTGGCTTCGAACAATACCGCATGCTCGCCTTCGGTTTAGGAATGGTTTTAATTATGGTTTGGCGTCCCGGCGGCATGATGGCAACCCGCGAGCCGACGGTCAGGCTGTCGGATCACAAATAATGCCGCAAATGATTTTCATCAAGAAAAATGACACACGCCGCGCTTGCGATTTCGCGCCGGGAGAAACGATCCTCGCCGTCGCGCGCCGCAACGGCATCGATCTCGAAGGCGCATGCGACGGCGCAATGGCTTGTTCAACCTGCCACGTGATTGTCGATAAGGATTGGGCTGCGCGTTTGCCCAAAGCGCGTCAGGAAGAAAACGATATGCTCGACCTCGCCACCGGCGTCACCCGCCATTCGCGGCTAGGCTGCCAGATTATATTGACGGACGAACTGAATGGTTTAACAGTAAAACTCCCATGACAGATCCCGCTTTCACCGATATCAATGCCTCCGGCCTCGTCGCTATATTGCCCGAACCGGCGCGTCCTTTTGCGCGTTTGGCGAGGCTCGACAGGCCGATTGGCACGTGGCTTCTTCTTTTGCCGTGCTGGTGGGGCGTGGCCTTGTCGTCTTCGTTTATGCCCAACCTCTGGCTGATGTTTCTCTTCGCCGTGGGCGCGATCGTCATGCGCGGCGCGGGATGCGTAATCAACGACATCTATGACCGCAAACTCGACCAGCAAGTCGAACGTACGCGCACGCGCCCCTTGGCAAGCGGCGAGCTTTCTTTGGCGCAAGCCATATTATTCCTCGGTTTTTTATTACTGATCGGGCTTGGCGTTCTCCTGCTTTTCAACCACGCCACATTTATCACCGGGCTGTTATCCTTGCTGCTGGTTTTCACCTATCCCGTGATGAAGCGCATCACCTGGTGGCCGCAATTGTTCCTCGGCTTCACGTTCAACTGGGGCATTCTTATTGGTGGTTGCGCGGTAACAGGCGGCCTTAGCTTCCCGATCATCCTAGCCTATATCGCGGGGGTTTTCTGGACTTTGGGTTATGACACAATCTATGCGCATCAGGACAAACGCGACGATGCCGAAGCAGGAATTAAATCAACCGCGCTTCTGTTCGGCGACAAATCCCTCCGCTGGGTTGCTTTGTTTTACGCGCTGGCGATTATTTTTCTGGGTTTTGCCGGATGGGCCGACGGATTGGGCAAAGTTTACAAATGGGGCCTTCTCGCTGCGGCGTGCTTTGCGGCGGTACAGCTCGCCCTGTGGCGTTCCGACAATCCCGCCAATTGCCTGAAACGTTTTAAGGCCAACCGCGATTTCGGCCTTATCATCCTCGCCGCAATTGTTTTAGGGAAAATGTTGTAATCGGCGGGGATAGGTTGCTTGATTCCATATTTGAGGAGAGTCGCGATGCTCAATGTAATAAAGGGGGTTGTGGGGGTGATCTGGGGAGTTATGTGGGTGATGGGCGATTTTTTTACTCTTCGTGACATTGCTAAACGACATAATGCATCTGCTTTTTCAGTGTTTCTCACAATCGTATCAGTCAGCCTAGTCGTGAGTTTAATGGGAGTTCTAGATATCCTCGGCATTGTTCTGGTTGCCCCCGGCATGGGTGAGACGAGAACGGTTTTGTGGTTAGCATTAATTTTGTTTATCGAACTGATTGTTTGCTTGTTGTTTGTAAAAAAAAGAAAGAGGCGTGTCTGATATGACCTTCGACCCCATAGACTTTATCCGTACGCAAACGAAAATCCTTTCGCCGTCTATCGTGCCGGAGATTTCATTGCATATGGCGACCGAAGTCACGCCTTTGTGGCAGATGACCGAGGAACGGTTGCGTCAAGGCAATCTACCGCCGCCTTTCTGGGCTTTCGCGTGGCCGGGCGGGCAGGGGATGGCGCGGTATATTCTGGATAATCCGGAATCCGTCAAAGGCAAACGCGTGCTGGATTTCGCCGCCGGAAGCGGTATCGCCGCAATCGCCGCGATGAAAGCGGGAGCAAAGAGCGTGCTAGCCGTTGATATCGATACGCTCGCGCTGCAAGCCGTCAATCTGAACGCCGAACATAATCAGGTCGATGTACAAATCAGCGAAGGCGTCGATCTCGCCAAACCTTACGGCAAAGCCGACATCATTCTCGCCGGAGATATTTGCTACCAGCAATCGATGAGCACGACTCTAACCCGTTGGCTGCGTCTATGCGTCGAACAGGGAACAATGGCCTTGATAGCCGACCCGGGCCGCGCCTATGTGCCGCAGGAAGGGCTGACAAAACTCGCCAGCTACGACGTCCCCACCTCCCGCGACCTGGAAGAGCACGACATGCGCACCGTCACGGTGTGGAAAATGGAACGCATCGTCCAAGAAGAATAAAGCTTACACAGGATGCGGAGCAGTCGGCCTTGTCTTCGCTTGCTTGTGTTCCATATGTTGCTTGCTGGCCAAATAGGCAGCAATCTCCAAAGCTTCATCGGTGGATTTAACCGGAGTAGCCTTGTTGTCATTGCCGTGAAAAGTGATCGTGTCGTGCGTGACTCTAAAATAAGGCTTGAACGCGTCTCCTGTACGGCCATTGGCATTATTCCGATAGCCCACGTCGTTGACGACGACCGTCATCTCGGTGGCGTCGTTCATCTTATGAAAGTATGTGCTGTAGAACCTCTCGCCGCCGAAATTGCTGTCGCGTCCGAGCATGTTTCTCTTGATCAGGTCTTCCTTAGCAGCTTTAAGGCCTTCTTCGATTATCTTGGCGCGCGCTTCGGCCAGTGCGAGAAGTGTCTGAGTTTCTTTGCTCAGATCGCCCTTATCGCCTGGCGCATGATTGGCGATCTCCGCCGCAACTTTTGTGATCGCATTATCGACGATAAGCTGAATATTTGGTCTTGCAGTCATAACTTTCTCCTCTTTGCAAATATGTAACACAATATAACGAAACATCAACACCCCTCGCTCAAAGCCGAGGCGCGGCGGTTTCTTCTATTTCTTCAATGTAGGCGCCCCTTGTGGGAACAGCCTTTTCTCGGCTGCCAACCCAATAATAAGCTGCACAGCCGCGTCCACGGATTCTACTTTGGAGGTTCGATTGCTCGTGCCACAAAAAGTAATTTCACCATCTGGCTTCACTATAAAATGAGGCACCAAATCCGCCCTGTAATGACCGTCAACATAGCGAATCCCTATGCCAATAACATCGATTGTCAGATTGGGTGCAGTCCCTGTGCTCACCGTGTCGTCGTGTGGCCTAAAACGTAAACCGCCATTCGATTGAGCTTGAATTACGGCTAAATCGTCCAAAAGCGGTTGGGCGTGTTCTCTCGCTTGATTAAGAAGCGCGTGCACCGATTTCGCGCGGGCTTCACGCTCCAACTGCGCCTGATTATCTTTCGTTGCTGCCTCAGCCACCGCACTGTCGATCATAGCTTTGATCTTATCGGGGTTTGTCATAATGCGCTTCTTTCTACAAAAACCAGTTTAATATCGAGGTTGCGACCTTACTTCTTGCCCATCTTTTCTGTCCATCTGATTTTTACTTTCATGCATGAACGAGTGTTGAATTCGCGCTTTACCCCGCCATTTATGGTTAAAATTGACATTCCCGCGCTTTCTTGTTACTGACCCTGCATCCCGCCATCTGGCTGCGGCAAAGTCTATGATTTAGACCAGCCGCTAGAGGGTGCGCTCTTGAAGATAGAGCGTAAGGTCTGTCCCCGCGTTGCGGGCACAGGCCCGATTTCGTTTGGGGTTTTGAGGATTGAATGTTTGATAGCCTAAGCAGCAAATTAACCGGCATCTTCGACCGGCTGACGGGACGCGGCGCGCTGAATGAAGCCGACGTGACCGAGGCGATGCGCGAAGTGCGCGTCGCGTTGCTTGAGGCTGACGTCGCTCTGTCCGTCGTCAAAGATTTTACCGCTAAAGTCAAAGAACGCGCGATAGGCCACGAAGTCCTGCGCTCGGTCACACCGGGCCAGCAAGTCATCAAAATCGTGCATGACAATCTGGTGGAGCTGCTCGGCAGCACAGCAGAACCGCTGAATCTTAGCGTCACGCCGCCCGCCGTCATCATGATGCTGGGTTTGCAAGGGTCGGGCAAAACGACAACTTCGGCAAAACTCGCGAAATTTCTCACCGACAAAAATAACAAAAAAGTTCTGCTCGCCTCGCTCGATGTGCAACGTCCGGCAGCGCAGGAACAATTGGCGGTGCTGGGCCAGCAAATCGGCGTTGCGGTTCTACCGATTGTCGCGGGACAAAAACCCGTCGAAATCGCCCTACGTGCATTGGACACCGCACGCAAAGAAGTATTCGACATCGTCATTCTCGATACCGCCGGGCGTTTGGCAATCGATGATGAATTAATGGCCGAAGCCGCGGCAGTGCGCGACGCCGCGAAACCGCACGAAAGCCTGCTGGTCGTCGATGCGATGACGGGGCAGGATGCCGTCAACACCGCGCAGCAATTCGAACAGAAAATCGGCGTCACCGGCATCGTCCTGACCCGTATCGACGGCGATGCGCGCGGCGGTGCGGCTTTGTCGATGCGCGCCGTAACCGGTAAGCCGATTAAATTCTTGGGTGTCGGCGAAAAGACAGATGCGCTGGAAATCTATCACCCAGACCGCCTCGCCGGACGCATTCTGGGCATGGGCGATGTCGTCTCGCTGGTCGAAAAAGCGGCGGCGACGATCGATATGGACGACGCCGAGGACATGGCCAAAAAGCTGATGTCCGGCGGCCGTTTCGATTTCAACGACCTCGCCAAACAAATGCAGCAAATGCGCAAAATGGGTGGCATGGGCGGCCTGATGAATCTGATGCCCGGCATGGGCAAGATCAAAGAGCAGATCAAGAACGCCAATATCGACGACAAAGTTATCAAGCGTCAGGAAGCGATCATCCACTCGATGACGCCAGTAGAACGCCGCAATGTCGATCTGCTGCAAGCCTCGCGCAAGCGCCGCATCGCGGCGGGGGCGGGCGTCGATGTTGCCGACGTCAACCGCCTCATCAAGCAATTTCTTGAAATGCAAAAGATGATGAAGCAAGTGCAGAAGCTGGGTAAATCCGGCTTTATGCGTTCCATGATGCCAAAATTCGGAGGGCACAGATCATGATCGATCATTTTTCCATCGGCGTGAACGACATGAAGAAAAGCCGCGTGTTTTACGACCGGGTTCTGGAGCCTCTGGGATACAGCCGTTTGATCGACGATGGCGAGAGAGCATCGGGCTACGGCACCGAGGTTCCGAGATTCTGGATTGACATACCGCTGAATGAAAAACCTGCCTCGACAGGAAACGGCATGCATATCGCTTTTACAGCACCTACGCGCTGGGCGGTCGATGCGTTCCACGAACAGGCTTTACTAATGGGAGGACAGGATCAGGGCGCGCCCGGTCTGCGTCCCGAATATGGCGAGCATTACTATGCAGCTTTCGTCCTTGATCTTGATGGGCATAAGATCGAGGCCGTTATCCATTTGCCCGAAACACATTAACAACCCAGGAGAGATAAATGTTAGTTCTACGCATGACCCGCCACGGCGCCAAGAAGCGCCCGTTCTATCACATCGTCGTTGCCGACAGCCGCAGCCCGCGCGATGGCCGTTTCATCGAAAAGGTCGGCACCTATGACCCGATGCTGGCCAAGGACAGCCCCAAGCGCGTGACCCTCTTGCCCGAACGCATAACGCATTGGATCAAGAACGGCGCGCAACCCAGCGAACGCGTTGCCCGTTTTCTGGCAGCCGCAAGCCTCGGCCCCAAGGTCAAATACACGGAATCGCCCAAGAAGTCGGCTCCCAAGGCCAAGACTCAGGAACGCATGAAGGCTGCTGCCGAAGCTGCGGCAAAGGCCAAGGAAGCGGCTGAAGCTGCGGCTGCTGCACCTGCTCCTGCTGCTGAAGAAGCTCCTGCGGCATAAGAGCTTTCGATGCCGATTCAATACCCCGTTGATGCGGGAACGATTGTTTTATGTGACTACGGTACAGGATTCCGCGAACCAGAAATGGTTAAGCGGCGTCCTGTTATCGTGGTTTCCAAGCAATTACAGCATCGCGGAATGCTATGCACCGTTGTTCCTTTAAGCACGACAGCGCCTAAATTTGAAGTTCCATATGTTCATAAATTGAAGCTGGAAAAACCGTTATCGCCAGCCTTTCCTGATATAGAAATGTGGGCAAAAATTGATATGTTGGCGACTGTAGGATTTCATCGGCTGGATTTATTTCGAACAATGCGTGATCAGACGGGGCGTCGGCGTTATTTCTTTCCAAAAGTGACGCAAGCGGATATGCGGGCGATCCGGGTGGGAATTAGCCATATATGCGAAATTGACCTAATCGATTGATATGAAAGAGTTAGTTTTGATCGACTTTTTCCTGAAAAATGTGGTATATTACAGGCGTACTACTCGATATGGAAACATCATCGAGTCTCAAGACCACTTAGATGTGGCAGACCCCGCCAAGGCCATAACAAGCCCGGCGGGGTTTTCTTTTGTGTGATGTATGGGCAAAGACAGTCAAAACCGTAAAATCTGCGTAGGCCAATTCGCGGGCGCTCATGGCGTTCGCGGGCTGGTGAAACTGCGCAGTTTTACGGCGGAGCCGGAGGCGATTTTTGATTACGCGCCGCTTGTCAGCGAAGACGGCGCGCGCGTTTTCAAACTCACCCTGAAATCCCCGTCAAAAGACGGTTTCGTTGCCGAAGTCGAAGGCATCGCCGACAAAGACGCAGCAGATGAATTGCGCGGCGACAGACTCTATGTCACCCGCGACATTCTGCCCAAAACCGCGAAGGGCGAATATTATGAAGCCGACCTCGTCGGCATGCTGGCCTCCGACGCAGAGGGCAAGGAATACGGCAAAGTCCTCGACATCCACGATCACGGCGCCGGCGTTTTTCTGGAAATCGGCACATCGAAAAAAGACAGCTTCATGCTGCCGTTCAAAGACGCCTTCGTGCCGGAAGTCGATCTGAATACCGGAAAATTATTAATTGCGGTGCCGGAAGGTTGGCTGTAGCGTAACCCCCATATTCTCACACAAGGAATCTGACATGTCCGAGCAACGCACCACAAAAACAATCGATCTTTTGAAACAACTAGAACAAGCGTTCCCTCCGGCAGGAGATCACAAACATACTTTGGAATATGTTCGCTTTGGCAGCGATGCGGACGGCTGGAAGGACGGCTTAAAACTTACCGTTACGTACCCTCTGCCTGCACCACACAATTATATGGTGGATGACAGTATTCTTATTGAGGCTTCGGATCTCAAAAAACCCACAGCCACTATCGTTCGTGAGCTCGTCAATCTTATTTCGCATGCACGCGATCTCGTTATCCAACAATTACCGCCAACCAGACCACAATCGTGCACGGATTGCGGATGTGAAGCTGAGCCGCCCCCAGTCGAGCCCCACCGGATGCGGATGTAAAACGGAGCCGAATCCGTAAGCTAGTCAACGAATCGCAGGAAAAGGGCGCTTGGTACATATTGAATCCCAATGAAATTCACCATTTTAACCCTTTTTCCCGAAGCCTTCCCCGGCCTTTTAGGTGCATCCCTCCCCGGAAAAGCGTTAAAAGATGGGGTGTGGGCGCTGGAAACACTGGACATTCGATCATTTGCGCGCGATAAGCACGCCTCTGTCGACGATACCCCATACGGGGGCGGGGCAGGGATGGTCATGCGTCCGGATGTTTTGGACGACGCCATTCGCGGAGCAGAAGCCAAATTTGGCCCGGCTTCGCGCAAGATATATCTGTCGCCGCGCGGACGGGTTTTGGATCAGAAGCTGGTTAAGGAACTGGCGGCTGAAAAATCTCTGCTGCTGTTGTGCGGACGGTATGAAGGTGTCGATCAACGCGTGATCGATGCGCAAGGGTTAGAAGAAGTCAGCCTCGGCGACTTTGTTCTGGCCGGAGGCGAAGTCGCGGCAATGGCTTTGATCGAAGCCTGCGTTCGTTTGTTGCCGGGAGTGCTCGGCAATGCAGCGACGACCGACGAAGAAAGTTTCGAGGCGGGTTTGCTAGAATACCCGCATTACACGCGCCCCCAGATTTGGAACGGCGCGGCGGTGCCCGAGGTCTTGACCTCGGGGCATCACGAGAAGGTTCGAGTGTGGCGTCAAGCAATGGCGGAAAAGATTACGCAGGAGCGCAGGCCGGACTTGTATAAGAGTTTTGTTTTGAATAAGGCGAAAGAGGAGTAAATTATGAACCTGTTACAAAAGATCGAAGCGCAGCAAGTCGAAAAGCTGAAGACCACCAGCAAGCTGTCCGAATTCGGCATCGGCGATACCGTCCGTGTCAACGTCAAGGTCGTCGAAGGCACGCGCGAGCGTATCCAGGCGTACGAAGGCATTTGCATCGCTAGAAAGAACGCCGGTCTGAATTCGGCCTTTACCGTTCGCAAGGTAACAGGCGGCGAAGGCGTGGAACGCGTGTTCCCGCTCTACAGCCCACGTCTTGAATCGGTCGAACGCGTCCGCCGTGGCGACGTCCGCCGCGCCAAGCTGTACTACCTGCGCAAACTGCGCGGCAAAGCAGCCCGCATCACTGAAAAAACCGATTACGACCAGAAGACCGCGTAATCAGTATTTGTTTCAGAAAAAGCCGGTGGAGAAATCCACCGGCTTTTTTATTGCAACGCAGTATAAAAT
>JBAVWC010000314.1:0-3748 GCA_049697595.1 Alphaproteobacteria bacterium | reverse complement strand
CGTAGATTCCGTCTCGTCGCTAACGACCCTGTTGCGCCCACTTTGCTTGGCGCGATACAGGGCGGCGTCGGCGCGTTCAAATACCTTGTTGGGCTCGCCTTCAATATCGGGGTGGGTGTCGGCGATGCCGATGCTGATCGTGACTTTCAGCTCTTCGGCGCTGCCCGGAATGGTAAAGGGGGTGTCGGATATGCTTTGCCGCAAGCGGTTTGCGATTTTTGTCGCAATTGACATGTTGGTTTCCGACATCACGATCGCGAATTCCTCGCCGCCCATGCGGACAAAGAAATCAGACGGACGGACGCCGATTGAAATGCGGTGCGCGACTTCTTTTAAAACGGCATCTCCCGCCGCGTGGCCATAGGTATCGTTGACATGTTTGAAATGGTCGATATCTAGCATTTGCACGGACAGCGATTGCCTGATTTCCGCCGCGTGGTTCAGGAAGCGCGGCAGATGCGCATCCAGATAACGGCGGTTAAAGCATCCGGTCAAAGGATCGACCAGCGCCATCAGGACGTTTTGCTCGAACCCGTTGCGCAGACGGTCATAGTTGCGCTTGTGGCGCAATTGCGAGCGGGTGCGGGCAAAAAGCTCGTGCCTTTCGAGGGGGCGCATCAGGTAATCATTGGCGCCGAGGTCAAGCCCTTTGGCGACGCGTTCCAGATCTCCGGGATTGGCGAGCATGAGAATAGGCACATGCCGCGTTACCGGATTGGTGCGCAGATGCGAGCAAATCATCAACCCGTCTTCAGCGTGCAAATTGAGACTCGAGAAAACGAGATCATAGGGGCTGTTGGCCAGAGCCGTTTGGGCCTCGGCGATGCTGCTTACTTGCGCGATATAGGCCGAGAGGGGAGCCAGAGCTTCACGAATAAGAGAACTGTCTGCCTGACTATCGTCAACAATCAGAATGCGGCTGTTGCTGATATCCAGCTGATCTATGGTGGGAATGACGACGGGAGAGAATTGTTGCGTGGTCGCTTCGCGCAACCGCCACTCGTCCATCAGAACTTTCGTGCGCAACAGCGAGCGAATGCGCGACATCAAGGCAAGGTTGTCGATCGGTTTGGTCAGAAAATCATCCGCACCTTCCGCCAGCCCGCGCACGCGATCGGCGACATCGGACAAAGCGGTGATGATGACAATAGGAATATGGGCGGTCGCAGGATCTGCCCTTAGGCGGCGGCAGGTTTCAAATCCGTCCATCTCCGGCATCATGACGTCGAGAAGGATTAAATCAGGCTTATCCTGCGCGACTTTTTTCAACGCCTCGACGCCGTTTTCGGCGGTCGAGATGATGTAATACTCATGCTCCAGTTTTGCCGCCAGAAGCTTGACATTAAGGAGGGTGTCATCGACGACGAGGATGCGTGCTGACATTGTTATACGTATTTTTTGACGGTGGATATAAATTGATGAACGGCGATAGGTTTCGACAGATAGTCGTCGCAGCCGCCCGCGCGTATTTTCTCTTCGTCGCCGCGCATGGCAAAAGCGGTAACGGCGATAATGGGGATGACGCTTAACTCGGCATCGGCTTTCAGCCAGCTGGTGATTTCGATGCCCGAAACTTCGGGAAGCTGAATATCCATTAAAATGAGATCGGGCTTGTTGGTGCGCGCGAGGTCGAGGACTTGAAACCCGTCACGGGTATGTATGGTCGCATAGCCGTGCGCTTCGAGAAGATCCCGGAATAGTTTGAGGTTCAGATCGTTGTCTTCGACGATCATCACCAGTTTCTTGCAATGTGGGTCCTGAGTCATGGGCAGTTCTGTGCGGGTAAGGATTCCACATCGGATAAATTGCCGATGACGGAGAAATCTCCATAGTCGATTTTCATATGGCGGGCAATACCGTTGGGAAGAAGGGTTAAATCCATTTCATAATCGGGTTCCCCGCCTGCAGCGTCGATATTGAAGAAGGCCATATGCACGGGCCAGGCGGCCGGGGCCAGCAGAGGGCTCTTTTTTAGCTTGCTGTCGATGCCTGTGGCCTCGTCGATGGAGCGTTGCGGCATGACGAAGGCGCTGATGTCGCTCGATCCGTCCTTGTCCGATCCGTCGAAGACGCGGCGGGTGAAGAGTTTTTCGCCACCAGTCTGCATCTGGGCGGCCTTTTGCAAAATCAGAGTGGTATGCGCGGAAGGAAACAGAGTTCCTGCCGGCAGTTCCGCCGTTTTGCCTGCGGGTGTGCTATAAGTAACGGAAACGCTGCCGTCCGCCTTTTGCGTGGCCTTGCCGCGATAATTTTCAGTTTCGTTGCCGTCGGTGATGCGGCGGACGTTGAAGTTGTAACTCTTGCCGTCTTTTGCTTCCCAAGTCAGTTCGGTACTGGTGATGTCCTGATCTTCGCCTTCGGTATAGGTAAAATGCAATTGCATATGTTGCTGGATCGCCCACCCGTCGCATACGTCCCGCCATTCGAACAGCATACGTCCGGATACGTCGGTGATGTTGCTGCCGTTTTTGACCGAGGCCAGAGTCATTGTGTAAATGGCGCGATGTGGCGCGATGTGCACGGGTTGCGCGGGGGATTGCGGAGCATCAACCGGTTGTTGGGTGTTGACAGGGGGCGGCGAACCGGGCGTGGCGCGCGCGTCGGCGGCGCCCAGAACACACAAGGCAAACAGTCCCAGAGAAGGTAAAAACAGACGCACAAAAACTCCCCGGATCGAGCGAAAAAGACCCTCTATCAGATAACGCAAATATCCTTAATATATTGTCAAGTTTGTGGGCAAAATACTTGCCCTCATATGTCGCCTCCGCCAATGAAGAAGTGAGGCTCGAAAATACACGGATACGGCATTTTCTGCCCTTTGTGCGGCGAGACTTTATGGCGTGTTTTGTAAAAATAACTGTAATATCAATGTGTTGTGTGGATTTCGAGGGGTTGGCATGCGGCTTGCCTGTGAAAGGGGGAGCATCGTTTGAAAAGGGAGCACCCTAACTATGCAGATTCCTAAGCCGCAATTGAAGAAAGAAGCTCCTGCCGTTATTGCGCAGGATTGGCACACGCTCCTTCCCTCATTCCTCGACGATCCTGAACTGGGCGATCCGGACAAAGCGCGCACCGTTTTACAACAGGCGCAAAGCATTATGCGGGCTCAGGAACAGCGCATTCATTTGCTGGAAAAAATGGCGCTGACCGATGAATTGACCGGGCTCGCCAATCGCCGTGGTTTTTCCGCTGCGTTTGGTCGTGAATTGGCGCTGGCGAAACGCGATCTTTATAGCAGTGGGCTTCTGGTGATGGTCGATCTCGACGGTTTCAAAGAGATCAACGATCAATGGGGACATCAGACAGGCGACGCGTATTTGCGCACCGTTGCGCAGACTCTTCAGGAAATGGTGCGCTCTACCGACATTGTGGCGCGGTTAGGCGGCGATGAATTCGCGATACTGATGACTCACATAGATGAAAATAACGGCGCCAAACGCGTGGCCAGGCTGGAGGATGAATTTAACAAAAGCGTGATGATTTATCCCGGGCGCATGCCTCAACGGCTTGCTTTGCGCGCGAGCTTCGGCTTTGCCTGCTATGCCGGGAGCGATAGCATCGATGCTGTCATGCATTCGGCCGATCTTCGTTTGTACGCGCACAAGGCGCGCAACAAGGGGTTAGTAGCCGCTATCGCTGCCGATTAAACAATTCTTTGCCGCGCGCGTGATAGATCGCCGCGTTTGCCGGGTCGTGCAGGAGAGTCTCATAAACATCGCCCAACACATTGTAGGAGCGATAAAAATTG
>JBAVWC010000313.1:0-20386 GCA_049697595.1 Alphaproteobacteria bacterium | reverse complement strand
CGCGAGTCTTTGTCGCCCAGACGCGCGACGCTGGATTCCCGTCTTCGCGGGAATGACGGTGAATTATAGATTCTGCTTTACCCACAGCCCGATGCGGTTCAAAGGCGAGCCGCTGCTGCTGATGCCGCGGGTTCCTGTGTTGCTGATGCCGCTGGAGGCGCCGAGTTCGGGTTGCATGGCGATTGCGAGTAATCCTGCGGTGGTCGCGAAAGCGGGGCCGGAGGTGGAGTCGGCGAGGCCTGTAAAAGACGTGCCGCCGCTTTTGCTGCCTGAATAAGACGGTCTGGCGACGCGCAAGGGGCGACCCAAGCGTACATGTTTATCCAGCATTCGCTGCGCCAGTTCGCGCACGCCGGGCAGTTGGCTTGCGCCGCCGGTCAGCACTACGCGGCGTCCGGCGACTTCGTTGAAGCCGCTCTTTTCGATGCGGGCTCTTACCAGTTCGAAAATTTCTTCCACGCGCGGCTGGATGATGCGGATCAGGTTGGCCTTGGGCAGGTGGTTGGCGTTTTCTGGCTGTTCCTCGCCGACCAAGGGCACATCGATGATTTCGCGTTCGTCCATCGCGCCGGGAATGGCGTTGCCGTAAAGGGTTTTTAAGCGTTCCGCATGCGCGACCGATGTTGTCAGCCCGCGCGCGATGTCGTTGGTGACATGCGCGCCGCCGATGGCGATGCCGCCGGTATAGACGACATTGCCGTCGAAAAAGACTCCGAAGCTGGTGGTGCCAGCGCCCATATCGATCACCAGACTGCCTAAATCCATTTCGTCTTCGACCAGACAGGCAAGGCCGCTGGCATAGGGGGCTGCGACGATTTGATCGACATCCAGATGGCAGCGCGCAATCGCAGTCGCCAGCGTGCGTACGGGGCCGAAGCCTGCGGCGATTAAATGCATTTGCGCGAAGAGCGCGTTGCCTGTCATGTTCAGCGGATCGCGAATGCCTTTTTGTCCGTCGAGCGCATAGGAAACGGGGATAGTGTGGATGAGTTCCAGCGGGTGCCCTTGAAGATCTTCGGGCACCATTGTCTGGCCCTGCGCCTGAATGCGCGTGATGTCGTTTTCCGTTACCCCGCGCCCGTTCAGCGGCAATTCGATATCGACGGTTTGCGAGACGAGATGCGATCCCGCGATATTGACGGTGATACGTTGCAGTTGTTCGCCCGCCATTTGCTCGGCCGCGACGACTGCTTGCCCGATTGAGTATTGCAAGGCTTCCATATTGGAAATGCTGCCTTGCTTCATGCCTTCGGCAAGTTGGTGCCCGATGCCGACGATGCGCGGCGGCCCTTCGTTTTCCGACCGGGCGATGAGGCACGCGATTTTGCTGGAGCCGATATCGAGCGCGGCGAAAACCTCTCCGTCAGAGACATGGGGCTTGCCGAACAACCAGTTTTTAATGGGATTCATTTGTGGAGGGCTCCCTGTCGGGCGGTTGTGGCTGGCTCAAAAACCAAACGGTCGGGTAAGCGCAGATCGACTGCGACGATATCGCGGTCGAGGATTTTTTCCTGCGTGATGAGTACCGACAGGCGATGCAAGGCGGTATCGACATCCTGCTCAGGTAATTTGGCGGTGACTTTGGGACGCAAATGCAAATCCCATCTGCGGTCGCCGACGCGCACGATGGAATCCGTTTTGTCGCGAATGTCGGGATAGTTTTTCAGCAGGGAGAGGAAAGCGCCAGCCTCATGATCCGCGCCGACGCCGACGACCAGCGGCAAGGCGGCGAAATCGTCGGGCTTGGCGGCGGGTAAAACGTGGCCTTCGGTGTCGATGACAGTGGTTTTGTCGTCATGTTGCCAGCGGGCGGCGGGGATGCGCTCGGTCAGGATAACGGCGATTGTGTCGGGCAGACGGCGTTCGACCACGGCTGTTTCCACCCACGGCAATTTGCCTAATCTCGCTGCTGCGGCTTTGGTGTCGAAATCGAGAATGGCGGCGCCTCGTTCGGTGCCGAGAGCGTCGGTGATATCTGCGCTGTTCGACTGGTGGCGGCCTTCGACTGTAATATCCTTGACCGAAAATTGTGCCTTCTGCGTTATTTCCAGCCCGGATTCCTCTGCGCGCCGCGCCTGATTTTGAGGCCAGTCATAATGCCACAACAAGGCGACGCCGCCGACCAGAACCAGAACGCCGCCCGCCAGAATTCCCAGCCGGGTCAAAAAGCCCAGCCCCGTCTGTTCGCGCGCGCGCATGCGCACCGACATATTGTTCTGCGTGACGCTGCCGCGCAGACGAGGGGTTTTTCTTTTTCTCATGGGAATCAGCCTTGAACCTGTTGGACTAGGTGATAACACAGATTCTGGGGCTTTTGAATGCAGAATGGCGGTTCCCGCAGTCCGAAAGTGGGATTTTAAGGTTTGAGGAGGTTGTTGACCTTCTCTCGGACTTCGTCGGCCAGCGTGTGCAACTGAACGCTCTGGAACCAGTTGAAATAAGCCGCGCCTTCTTCGCCTTTTTTCTGCCGGTGATATTCTGTGTGGGCCTTGATGATTTCTGGGTCGAGCCATCTGTTGCGCCCGGGATTTTCAAGCATCGCCTGTTCCACGGTATAATTGACCATATGCGCGCGGCGCACGAAGAAATACTGGGTCTGGTCGGTATAGATATGGATATCGGGACGTTGCTCGAAATGCGCTGTGAGCATCAATTCTGCGTTCAGTTCGCGTGTTTCCGCGTAGCGCCGCACATGATCGTAAAGCGTGTGGTAGTAAAGGATCGGCTCGATGCCGCCGACGGCGAACAGATCGGATAGGACGATATTCTCGTTCCACCAGGGAATGACGATGTCGTTGGGCTTGAGCTTCGGCAGCATGTGGTCGAGGGTATAGGCAAATTGCAAATCCGCGCGGCTGCGAATGCCCAGGTCATAATCGTTCTTAAAGGGTTCCACTAACCGTCCCACGCTGCGCCAGCTGTGATATTGCGAGAAGAGGCGTGAGGGAATGTTGATATTGTCCGGCACAATGGAGGCATCCGTATCCACGTGCGAAAAATCCTGTGGCGGTTCAAAACAATAAGCGCGGGGTTTGAGCCGGTCGACAATTTCATCCTTCTCGTTCGCGTCGATTGTGTCCCAGAAATGAAAAAAGACATCGTGAGGGTAGTCTTGTATCAAATCCATCTGGCTGGCGAGACACTGCCGCCATAAGCGTGGCAAACCTGATAAAAGCAACGCAATACGGGGCCGCTGGTTTTGTTCCATGAAATCCTGTGATTAAGGGTACTATTTTCAGGATTGAAAGTTCAGAAAAATTTAATTCTCCAAACCTTCAATTACCAAAGCTATTTTTTCTTCCCGAAATTAATTGCCGCGAATTGCAGAATCAAGTCTCGCGCAACGCGCCTACATCGGGTTTTGCCACCAATCGGTTGGGCCTGAGACTTTTCGCAATCCTTCAATGTTCGCAGGAATTTCTTTTGGCACGCATAAGAGGTTTATGGATACCGTGCCTTCAAAAACATTATTGGCATTATTGGCATAATTTTGAGGATTGAACAGCGGCGTCAAATGCCACCACAGGTCATAGCCCAGCTCCTCGATCATCGTAATAAGCGCTTCAGAATTATCTGGTCGATCATTTTCAACATACAAAAAGGGGCGATGACGCGCAATAAGTTGTCGAGCGCCTGCCAATACATCTATCTCCATTCCTTCGACATCTATCTTAAGAAGCCGCAATGAAGGTAGCTTCAAGTCATCAAGGGGGGTTATGCCTACGACTTCACCGACGATGTCCGCCCCCATTAGAGGTATACCCCCAAAATTGCCTGCGGCGGCATAGTCGAGCATCGGCACCTTGAGCGACCCCGCCTGACGACCGACACCCGCGAGATAAGTGTGGACGTTAAAAATGTCGTTTAAAGCCAAATTGGCGCAGAGTATATGAAAAATAACTCTTTGGGGTTCAAAGGCCAGAACCAGACCTGATGGCCCGACTAGTTGAGCTAAAAGAACCGTATGAGTGCCGATATTAGCGCCCACTTCAACGACGACATCGTTGGTGCGCACTAATTTCTGAAAAATTTGCGCTTCTCCTTCGCTAAATTCTCCATAAAGATCGAGAGACCTCCCGACATACTCGTCGCTGTGTAAAAATAGCATTTTCCCATATCGACAATCTTTGAGCCGAGTTACGGATTTGTTTGTTGTCGAGCTATTATCTGCAAGATTTTTGCTAGTCATGAACGTTTCCCTAGATATTTTTTGTGGTGTGGTGGCCATTCTAAGGTATCTATCTTCCCCTCTTTCTCCCCCAGACTTTATTTCTTCTTCCCAAAGTTAATCGCCACGAATTGCAGATCGTCCTTGCGGTTGATCAGCAGCAGCAAGGGCTTGCTGTTTTTCTTGGCTTGTTTGGCGGCTTCGGCCACATCTTTGGTGGCTTTGACTTCCTGTTGCGAGGCTTCGCTGATGACGTCGCCCACCTGCACGCCTTGATCGGCGGCGACGCTGTCGGGCGAAAGCGCCGTTACGACGACGCCCGCCACGCCCTTCTTGATGTCGAAGCGCGTGCGCAACGCATCTGTCAGAGGTGCGACCGACACACCCAGATCGTCGATCTTTTCGACATTGGGCGTTGCCGGGGTTGCGGGTTCTTTCTTGGTGTCGTTTTCGTCCTCAGTGTCTTTGACGGAAAGCTCGCCGACTTTGACTTTGAGAGTCACGGGTTGCCCTTTGCGGATCACGCCGACATCGACGGTTTTATCGACATCCGTTTCGGCGACCATTAAAGGCAAGCGGTGCATGTCGGGAACTTCCTTGCCGTCGAAGCTGACGATGACGTCGCCGACCTGAATCCCTGCCTTGGCGGCGGGGCCGTCCGGCGTGGCGCTGGAAACCAGAGCTCCGCGAGGTTCGCCCATGCCAAGACTGTCTGCGATGTCCTGCGATACGTTCTGAATACGTACGCCCAACCAGCCGCGGCGGATATGCCCGTTGGATTTCAGCTGATCGACGATATTTTTCGCCAATGCCGAGGGAATGGCAAAGCCAATCCCGATCGAGCCGCCCGAAGGCGAGTAAATGGCGGTGTTAACGCCGACGACATTGCCGTCCATATCGAACATCGGGCCGCCGGAATTGCCGCGATTGATCGGCGCGTCAGTCTGCAGATATTCGTCATAGGGGCCCGATTGAATATCGCGGGCGCGGGCAGAAATGATGCCGGCGGTGACGGTACCACCTAATCCATAGGGGTTGCCGATTGCCAGAATCCAATCGCCTACGCGCACTTTGTCGCTGTCGCCAAAGGTGACGGCGGTCAAAGGTTTCTTGGGCGTGACTTTCAGCAAGGCCAGATCGGTTTTGGTGTCGCGTCCGACGACGGTTGCTTTCAGATTGGTGTCGTCTTGCAAAATGACGGTGATTTCGTCGGCATCGTCGATCACGTGGTTATTGGTGACGATATAGCCCGACGGATCGATGATGAAGCCGGAACCCAGAGCGGTCGCGCGGTGTTTGTGTGGTGGTTCCCCGCCGTGTTGCTGCTTCTGCATGAATTCTTTGAAAAATTCTTCGAACGGCGAGCCGGGGGGGAGCTGTAGCTCCGGCATTTCTTCGGCGCCGTCTTTGGGGGCGACCATTTGCGTGGTCGAGATATTGACAACCGCTGGCAAAAGTTTCTCCGCCATATCGGCAAACCCTTGCGGCCCGCTATGGGCAAGGGCGGGGAGGGGAGACGCCAAAGTCACGACAAAAAAACCGACGAACAACTTGCTAAGGAAACGTGCGGAGATCTTCATGTGGGACAACCTTGGAAGGGAGTGGGGAATTAACCATAACGTACCACCCTAATGTGCCCCTTTTGGGGCAAGTTTCAAGGGGGGATTTACGCGGGGCGCTTAATCTTCTTCACGATCAAATGGAGGATATCGGTCACGCCGGTGTGGGCGACGGCGGAGATGACGTGGATGGGTTTGGTGGTTACTTTTTTGAGCGCGGCGACTTTGCGCTTGATCGTTGCCGCGTCTAGGGCATCGCATTTGTTCAGGGCGATAATCTCGGCTTTGCGGGACAGGCCGTTGCCGTAGGCTTTCAGCTCGTTGCGGATGGTTTTGTAATTGGCGACGACGTCTTCGTCGGTGGCGTCGATAAGGTGCAGCAAAACGCGGCAGCGTTCGACATGGCCCAGGAAACGGTCGCCGAGGCCGTGGCCTTCATGCGCGCCTTCGATCAGGCCGGGAATGTCGGCGAGGACGAAGGACACATCGGCTTTGCCGCCGGGTCTGACGACGCCGAGATTGGGCGACAAAGTCGTAAAAGGATAATCGGCGATTTTCGGTTTGGCGGCCGTGCAGGAGGCGAGGAATGTGGATTTCCCGGCATTGGGCAAGCCTACCAGCCCGGCATCGGCGATGAGTTTCAACCGCAGCCAGACTTCACGTTCCTGCGCGGGATAGCCGGGTGTGGAATGGCGGGGGGCCTGATTGGTAGATGATTTGTAATGCGCGTTGCCAAAGCCGCCGTCGCCGCCTTTCAGGAAAACGATGCGCTGGCCCACCGAGGTGAGGTCGTACAAAACCGTTTCCTTGTCGTCGTCGAGGATTTCGGTGCCGACGGGAACATATAAAATCAGATCTTTGCCGTTTTCGCCGGAGCGAAGTTTGCCCGCGCCGTTGCGTCCGCTGCCAGCCGCATGATGTTGTTGATAGCGGTAATCGATGAGAGTGTTGACGTTATTCGCGGCTTCGAAAATGACATCGCCGCCTCTGCCGCCATTGCCGCCGTCAGGGCCGCCGAATTCGACATATTTTTCACGATGAAATGCAACGCAGCCTTTGCCGCCCGCGCCGCTTTTGACATAGATCTTGGCTTGGTCGAGGAATTTCATTTTTACTAATCCTGTCGCGTCCCAATCTTCTAACTCGTCATCCCCGCGAAAGCCGGGATCAAGAAAGCGCGTCCGCGCGTCTTATGACTTTGACGGCAAAGAAAGAAACCAAAAGCTTTCAATCTGGATCCCGGCTTTTGCCGGGATGACGAAATAGTCTAAACAAAAATGCATCCCAACAGAAGCCGGGATGCATTTTATGCTTTTATTTTACTATCTGTGAAAGAACAGGCTTACTTCTCGGAAACAACCGAAACGTACATTCTGCCGGTTTTTTCGCGGAACTTGATGAAGCCGGCGATCTTCGCGAACAGGGTGTGATCCTTGCCCATAGCGACGTTTTCGCCAGCGTAATACTTGGTGCCGCGTTGACGGACGATGATGTTGCCGCCTTCGGCCTTTTGATCGCCATAGAGCTTGACGCCGAGACGGCGGCCAGCGCTGTCGCGACCGTTGCGGGATGAACCGCCTGCTTTTTTGTGGGCCATTTTATGCTCCCTTGATGGCGGTGATCTTCAGAACCGTGAAGTCCTGACGGTGATTGTTCTTGCGGCGATAATTCTGGCGACGCTTTTTCTTGAAAACGATCAGCTTGGCGCTGCGCTTCTGGGCGACGACTTCGGCGGAGATCACGGCACCCTTGATGAAGGGCGCGCCCGTGGTCACTTTGCCGCCGTCGCACAGCATCAGCACTTCGGCCAATTCGATCTTGGCATTGGCTTCACCGGGAAGCTTTTCAACTTGAATAACATCACCTTGGGCAACTTTGTATTGTTTGCCGCCGGTTTTTACCACTGCGAACATGATTCTTATTCCTTTTAGCCTTAAATCTCATAAAACACGGGGCTTCCGCGCCAAGCGCAGAACCGCGAAGGGGGGTTAATGAAGGAATCGAAGGGGATTGTCAAGAAAAAGCGTTTTTTTATCATCAGGGGCCCAAAACCGCCTATTCGGGCCGATATTTCTGGGGCGCGCGCTTTTACCACTTGTATTTTCTATGGAAAACGCTCTTTAATCGGCAAAATTAGATTTGAGCGATTTTGTGTTTCGGTTTGTATTTTTTGAAAGTGGGAGGCGTTTATGAAGGCCATTGTGACGTTCGACGATATTTATGAACGCATCTACCCGCCTGAACTTGAGTATGAAGAAGGCATGTCCGACGAGCAAACCGACGCCCTGTCCGACCATCTTGAGGGGGTGCCTAAAATCCTCTTTGATATGGAAAACGCAATCATCGACCGCTACAAAGGCATGCCCGATTTGCAGAAAGAGCAGTTTCGCGCCTTCGATGCGTCGCTTCTTCGTGTGGCTGAAAAATTGCTGGACGAGGGCAGTTTTGCGATTTCCTGCGCCGCGCTTGAGATTGCGGGATATGTCGCGCATGGGGGCGCCGACGACGAGGGGTGCCTGAACATTTTCAATCGTTTTGATAATCAGATCAGGCCTGTGCTGGCCGAACCTGAGGAGCTGAAACTGACTTGCCAGCCGGGCGATGAGCCAAAACTTCAGGCGGCATATGACCTGGCTTCCGCGATTAGGCTTCAGGCCGCCGATGCTCTTTTTAACACTGTGGCCTTGATCCCCCTCGAGTCGCCCATTGCGGATGAATTGCAAGAGTTGTGCGTCGCTTATGGGACGATGCTTCTGCAGGAAGATATGGCGGGCGGTTACAGTCTGATTACGGATTTTGCCGAGGCTTGCTCTCTGGATGCGGTTCTTCCGGGGGCCGTTTCCATTGTCGAGAAGACATGCGATATGGCTGATTTGCAAGCCGGTGCATCTATCAAAACTTTGCTGGCGAAGGGCCAAACGACGGATGCTTTGACGTTAAGTCTGGCAATGGTTGGGCTGGCCACGGTGATTGTCGTGCATTATCACGATTTTCCATCTTTGGCGGCGCGCGGGGAACAAGCCTTGAAGCGGTATTACGACATCACGGAAAAGATCGAGCCCGCAGAGGCTCATCGATATAGGCAAAGCATGAGTGCCGAGTGCGCGGATAAAATTGGCAACGAACAATATCAGGACATTCATGCAGGGTTTAAAGAAATGATGAGCCTTGTCGAGCGTTTGCCCGTACGCTCTGACGTGGTGCCGATGCGTGCTGCTGGCCCTGTTTCGTCCAGCAATACGATGGCACCGCTTGCGCGGCTGCATTAAATCGGGCAGTTTCTCCCCCTTGTTTCCTCATAATTATGGAGCCCCCATGTCGAGCGCAGCCGCTGCCGTTTCCATCCCCGTTTCCCCTGTATCGCCGATGCATAAGAAGATGAGCAATGCGATCCGCGCTTTGGCAATGGATGCGGTTGAACGCGCTAAATCGGGGCATCCCGGCATGCCGATGGGTATGGCCGATGTGGCGACGGTTCTGTGGTCGAAATTTCTGCGCTTTGATGCGGAAAATCCGACCTGGCCTGATCGTGATCGGTTTATTCTGTCGGCGGGTCATGGGTCGATGCTGCTTTATGCGCTCGCTTATCTGTCGGGCTTCAAGAAAATAACGATCGAGGAAATCAAGAATTTCCGCCAGTTGGGCAGCCACACGGCAGGGCATCCGGAAACCGATCCTGAAATCGGCGTGGAAATGACAACCGGGCCTTTGGGGCAGGGGTTTGCGCATTCCGTGGGGTTTGCTTTGGCCGAACGCATTTTGAATGCGCGTTTTGGTAATGAGCTGACCGATCACCGGACTTTCGTCATCGCTTCCGACGGCGATTTGATGGAAGGCATTAGCCACGAAGCGGCGTCGCTCGCGGGTCATCTGAAGCTCGGACGGCTGACGGTGTTTTGGGATGACAACAAAATTTCCATCGACGGTTCGACCGAGCTTTCCTTCACCGAAGATGTGCAGGCGCGGTTCCGTGCTTATGGCTGGCATGTGCAGGCGGTTGACGGACATGATCCTGCCGCGATTGAAGCTGCGACGCATGCCGCGCTTGCGGTTACTGACAAGCCTTCGCTTATCGCTTGCCGCACGATTATTGGTTTCGGCGCGCCGAAGAAGCAAGGCACGCATGGTTGTCACGGCTCGCCTTTGGGTGCCGAAGAAGTTGCTGCGGCCCGCGTGCAATTGGGCTGGGATAGCGAGCCGTTTGTGGTTCCTGCCGATATTATATCCGAATGGCGCAAGGTCGGCACGCGCAGCCGCGCTGATTATCAGGCTTGGCAGAAACGGCATGACGCTTATGCTGCTCATGCAGAATTTGATCGCGCGATGCAGGGGGATTTGCCTGCGGATGCTGCAGCCGTGTTTGCCCAACTCAAACAAAAAATTGCTGCTGAAAAACCGAAGCATGCCACGCGCCAGTCTTCCGGCACTGTGCTGGAAGCGATCTTGCCTATCATTCCCGAACTCGTCGGCGGCAGCGCGGATTTGACGCCTTCGAATAATACGCAAGTCAAAGGTTTCACAGATGTGACGCCCGCGAATTATAACGGTCGCTATATCCGTTATGGCGTGCGCGAACATGGAATGGCGGCTGCTATGAATGGAATGGCGCTGCATGGCGGCATCATTCCTTACGGTGGCACCTTTATGCAGTTTGCGGATTATTGCCGCCCGTCGATACGCCTTGCCGCACTGATGAAGCAGCGCGTTATTTATATCATGACGCATGACAGCATCGGCCTTGGCGAAGATGGGCCGACGCATCAGCCTGTTGAACATTTGGCTGCCTTGCGCGCGATCCCCAATCTATTGGTGATGCGTCCTTGCGACGGTATTGAAACGGCGGAATGCTGGGACATCGCGCTGCGCAACAAAACGCGGCCTACGCTTATGGCTTTGTCGCGTCAGGCATTGCCGACGGTGCGCAGCCGCGACGGCAAAGTTTGCCCGGAAAATCTGTCGGCTTGCGGCGGTTATGTGCTGGCCGGAATGGATGAGAAGCGCGATGTGACATTGATGGCGACGGGATCGGAAGTTTCTCTCGCTCTCGAAGCGCGCGCGCAGTTGAAAGAACAGGGCATCACCGCCGTTGTCGTTTCGATGCCTTGCTGGGAATTGTTTGAGGAACAAACGGCGGAATATCGCGCCTCCGTTCTCGGCACCGCGCCGCGCATCGCAATCGAAGCTTCTATCCGCCAAGGGTGGGATGCTTATATTGGTGACAAGGGTGCGTTTATCGGCATGACCGGCTTCGGCGCTTCGGCTCCTGCCGAAAAGCTGTATGAACATTTTGGCATTACGACTGCTAAAACGGTGGAGTGTGCCAAGAGGCTTCTGGGGAAATAAGAGTCTTTTGCAAAAGAGTCTTATGCACCCCTCCCCTCGCCCCTCCCGCAGGGGGAGGGGAACTCTATGGTTCTGTTTGATAGGGAACGGCTCCTGGCGAATCGAGCCGTACATTTCACAGTGCGCTGTTTTCCAAAGTTGGTTAAGGAATACAAAATTTAACAACTAAAGCGGGTGACCTCGTATTTTGTTGCGTAATTTTATTACTATTTTAGCAATACAACGGAAAAAACTGTCTAAAAAATCAAAAAACTATTGGGAAAGTAATCAGAATGACTTAGGCTTAGATCATTATTTATCGTCATAGGGATGGTGCGAGATGAAGCGTATGAAAATTCCTTACAGTAAACTTCCTCAGGCTTGGGAAATCGACCAAATGAACAGGGCCGAGCAGGAACGCATACGGCGTGACGAAGCCGCCAATGTGCTCCATGTTCCTATGCCGATGGATCCTTCTCAAATGCAAATTAATCCTAATTATGAGCCGCAGCCTCGGGATCGGAATGGGTTCGAGATTTCGCGTCAGCGCCCCCTTCTTGAGCCCGATTACCGCTAAGTTGGTTATTTGCGGGTGTGGAGCAAACAATGTCGGGCGATAGTGACAAAGATTGCGATAAAGATGATGACAGCGGCGATGACGCCGCTGTGGATTTCCTTGAGCTGATTGCTGCACAGACAATGCCTGCCGGGGTGGAAGCCTACTGCGTCGCTACCAATACTCTGCGCATAGCATCAGGCCAGCCTCCTCTGGCGGATGACGAGGCGAATGCGCAGGCCCGCCCGCAGCCTCCCAAGGCCGCCGATCCTGAGCAGCAGGAACCCAATCCCCAATAGGCTTTTCTGCGCTACATCTCTTGCCATAAAGCGTGCTTTCCTTTATCGATGGCAATATTTCCACGTCTTTTGAAGAGGAACCATTTTATGTCGAACGAAACAAAACCTGATGCCAAGTTTTCTGAGTCAGCATCCGTTCTAATGATCGAAGCACTGGCGCATGGGGATGTGCAGCTTATGGTTAAATGCTTGCAAGATACTGAAATGAGTGGAGCGGAATTTAAGGCGGCAGCCAATAAGTTAAGTCAAGAACACGGCTTGCCTTTTATGACTCCCAGAACAATGGCCGCTATGGCGGCGGTTGTTGAGGAGGGGCCGCTGCCTCCTGCGACGGGTAGAGTGGCGGCTATTTTGGCTGCGGCTAAAATCTCGTAATTTCAAGTATCCACGCTTGCGGCCCCCCTCCCTAACCCTCCCCGCGAGGGGGAGGGGATTCTATTGCGCTTGCGGCGAGCCGGTTCATCGGGCCGCTGGTATAACGGGGGCTTCATCCCTTGCCATAATCCGCTATCTCCCTTATGAGAGTTCCAGGCTTTTTCATTCAGGAGATTCTCATGACTGTTCGCGTTTCTATTAATGGTTTTGGCCGTATTGGCCGTTTGGTTTTGCGCGCCGCGTTTGAAGCGGGCCGCAATGATATTGAAATCGTCGCGATCAACGACCTCGCCCCCGCCGCGACCAACGCGCATTTGCTGAAATATGACTCCGTCCACGGACGCTTCGACGGCGAAGTCGCGGTGGACGGCAACGATCTGATTATTAACGGCAAGCGCGTCAAGGGATTGCAGGTTGCCGATCCGACCAAGCTGGGCTGGGGCGATCTCGGCGTCGATGTGGCGATGGAATGTTCGGGACGCTTTACCTCGCGCGCCGATGCGTCGATGCATCTGACGGCGGGCGCGAAAAAGGTTTTGATCTCGGCCCCCGCGACCGACGAAGACCTTACTGTTGTGTATGGTGTCAATCACGATCAATTGAAGGCGTCGCATACTGTTGTGTCTAATGCGTCTTGCACCACCAATTGCCTCGCGCCCGTGGCATTTGTTTTGAATAACGCCGTTGGCATCGAACATGGTTTTATGACCACGATCCATTCCTATACCGGCGATCAACGCACCGTCGATACGATGCACAGTGATTTGCATCGCGCTCGCGCGGCGGCCTTGAACATGATCCCGACTTCGACCGGGGCGGCCAAAGCGGTGGGTAAGGTTTTGCCTGCGCTTAAGGGTAAACTCGACGGTTCATCGATCCGTGTGCCGACGCCGAATGTGTCGGTGGTCGATTTCAAATTCGTGACCAAGCGCGCAACGACGGTCGAGGAAATTAATAAGGCGATATCTGCAGCGGCGGCAGAGGGTTCCTTGAAAGGCATCCTTGGCACCTATACCGAACCGCTGGTTTCGACCGATTTCAACCACGATACCCGTTCGTCGATCTTTGCTTTGGGCGAAACCAAAGTCATCGATGGCACCTTTGTGCGCGTGTTGAGCTGGTACGACAATGAATGGGGTTTCTCGAACCGCATGTCGGACACGGCTGTGGCGATGATGAAGGCGAAGTAAGTTGTGGTATTTCCCTCTCCCGCATCACGGGAGAGGGGGCCGCCGTTCTTACGGCGGCGGGTGAGGGGGGGGGGCAAAAAACCCCAATTTCGTTATTACTTTCAGACTTCTCTGATAGCTTAAGCGCATGAAATTTTATCATTACAGCGCGCAAAGTCGCTTGTCGGACATTGTAACCGGCAACAGGGGGCTTGTTCCCCGCCGCCGTTTTATTCCCCTTGGCCCGGGCTCAAATGGCTTGCCTGATAAAGCGATTGAGCCCGCACTTTTTGGGTTGCTCGAACCGATGGATAAAAAATGGTGTTCGGCAATTTATATTCCCGGAGAGCCTCTTATTGAAACGGTTCTCGGTGGTGTGAGCGATGATAAATTGTCTCTGCTGGAAATCACGCTCGCCGTATCCGACGATGTCTATGTCGCCGATCATGCGCCGCATTTGAGAAAAGAATACAATGGGCACAAGGGCGAGAATGTTAAGGTGACGAAGCGGGTCAAAAAAGATTATTGGAACAGTCTGGTGCCGCTGGCAAAATATCTGAAGCAAAATCTTGCTTATCAAGTTCCCGAAGTCATCTGCTTCTCTGCCATTCCTCTCAAGCGCTTGCGCATCATCGAGACGTTCGAGAAAGAAAAGCTGATTAATAACTTCAGAATTGAAGGCGGTTTTCTTCCGCATCCCACGCGCTCAGAGCCAGACGAAGCCCAGCGGGAAAAACTATTCAACCAAACGTTCGGTTTTTAACCCTACGCAACCATTCGCCTTGGCAAATGTTGTTGCTGCCACAGGGTGTCCAGCGCGCCGACCAGATGATCGATCATCGCGTCGGTGTGCAGAGGGCTTGGCGTCAGGCGGAGGCGTTCCTGGCCGACGGCGACGGTGGGGTAATTGATGGGCTGCACGTAGATATCGGCCTTCTCGAACAGCCAATCGGCAACGCCTTTGCAGCATTTCGCGCCGCCGATCATCAGGGGCACGATATGGCTTTCGGTTTCCAGTAGGGGCAATCCTGCCGCGCGTAATTGGCGGCGCAATTTATCGGCCTGTCTTTGTTGACGCGCGCGCAGATCATGCGCGTGTTTCAACACTTTCAGGCTGGCCAAGGCCCCGGCGGCCAGCACCGGCGGGATCGATGTCGTGAATATAAATCCCGGTGCGTAGCTGCGAATGGCATCGATCAAAATTTGCGAGCCAGTGATATAGCCGCCAGCCACGCCGAAGGCTTTGCCGAAGGTTCCTTCGACGATATCGAACATATCCAAAACGCCGTCGCGTTCGGCAACGCCTGCGCCCGAGGGGCCGTAAAGCCCGACGCCGTGGACTTCGTCCAGATAAGTCATCGCGCCGTATTTTTGCGCGAGTTCTCCGATCTGCCGCAAGGGTGCTATCGTGCCGTCCATTGAATAAACGCTTTCGCACGCGATCAATTTCGGCGCGTCGGCGGGGGCGGATGCCAGCAGCCGTTCCAGATCCGCCAGATCGTTATGCGCGAATACATGCTTTTCGGTTTTGAATTTGGTCATGCCCGCGATCATCGAGGCGTGATTTTTGGCATCCGAAAAAACGATGCAGCCGGGCAGAAGCTTGATGAGCGTGCTCAGCGTCGCCTCGTTGGAGACATAGCCCGAGCTGAACAGCAGGGCGGCTTCCTTGTGATGCCACGCGGCGAGTTCGCGTTCCAATTGGGTGTGGATCAACGTGTTGCCGCTGATATTGCGCGTGCCGCCCGACCCTGCGCCCCACGCGTCCAGCGCGTCTTTCATCGCGCCGAGTACGGAGGGGTTTTGTCCCATTCCAAGATAGTCGTTGGAACACCAGATCGTTACGGGCTTTGCGCCGCCCGGGCCGTACATCAGGGCATTGGGAAATTCGCCGCATTGACGTTCGATCACGGCAAAGCTGCGGTAACGACCGTCTTGTTTTAATTGCGCGATATTTTCGGCAAAATGTGCCTCATAGGCGTCGGCAGACCATTTCATAGCAACGTCCTTATAACTGATACCTTGTATCTAGGCCCAAACCTCCGCCAGTTCAATAAGAGATAGGCATTTTGCATACGGTTCTTGTATAATTTACCAAGTTTCAAAGACCAAAGAGGTGCGGAATGCGCGTTTTGTTAACCGGAGCGGCGGGTTTTATCGGGTTTCATGTCGCCCAGGCCCTGCTTGCGCGCGGGGATGAGGTTATCGGCGTCGATAACATGAATGATTATTACGATGTTGCGTTGAAACAGGCGCGACTCGACAACTTATGGGCGCACACTAACTTCTCCTTCCACAAAATCAATATCGCCGATAAAGACGCGATGCTGCCTTTGGCGAAAACCGGCATCACCCACATCCTGCATCTGGCGGCGCAAGCTGGCGTCCGCTATTCGCTGGAAAACCCCTATGCCTATGCCGAGTCCAATTTGATGGGGCAGGTGGTGATGCTGGAACTGGCGCGCCACACGCCTGCGCTGAAGCATTTCGTTTATGCGAGCTCGTCTTCGGTTTATGGCGGCAATAGCAAAATTCCTTTTGCGGTCGAAGATTCCGTCACGCGACCGCTTTCTCTTTACGCCGCGACCAAATGCGCGGATGAGTTGATGAGTTCCACCTATGCCCATTTGTTCCGCACGCCGATGACAGGTTTGCGTTTCTTCACTGTCTATGGGCCGTGGGGTCGGCCCGATATGGCTGCCTATATTTTTGCGCGTCAGATCAGCGCGGGCCAGCCGATCAAGGTTTTCAATCACGGGAAAATGCGCCGCGATTTTACCTATATCGATGATATTGTTTCCGGTGTTTTGGCTGCGCTGGAAAAACCGCCACAGGATAAGTCCGGCGAGCCGCCAATGGCACTTTACAACCTCGGCAATTCGCAGGCCGAAGATTTAATGCGTTTCATCGGCGTTCTGGAAAATGCGCTGGGTCAAAAAGCGGTGATGGATTTGCAACCGATGCAGCCCGGCGATGCGCCCGAAACCTATGCCGATATTTCCGCGAGCATGCGTGATCTGGGATTCAAGCCCGTGACCGGGATCGAGGAGGGGATTCCTAAATTCGTCGAATGGTATCGCGGCTATCACCGGAACTGAGGTATCGCGCCGCCGACTTCATTCTAGGGCACAAACCTATCCGATTTCTGCCTAAGGTACGGCAGCGCTGCAATTCACCGTCATGCCGCCGCTGGTGGCGCTGGCGCAAGACCATTGCCATGTATTACCGAATTCGGCGCTTACCCCGGGGATTCCTACAAAGATCTTTTGAACCGCCGAAGCCGTGCCAGAACTGCAAAGATTGCTGGTTGGCGCACTGTTTACTAACGTGCCGCTCGCCGAGCCGCATACGCCGGGCGCAGGAGGGGTGGATGTTGCCGTCCCTATAGTCGCCGTTACGTATAGAGATCCGGCGTTATTGCTGAAGTCATAGTCGTTAAATATATAATACACATAGCCGGAGGTGGGCGCTATGAATGTCGAGCCTTTGTTGACCGCAAACGGCGTACCATTAACACCGACCTTGGCAATTAGCGCTCCGCAATTGGCGGATTGCAGCACAGGAAAGATTTGTGGGAAGATTTGGCATTGAGCGGTTGCCCACCTAGAGCCATCCAGGAAATTGCCGGTGGGATCCACATAGGGCCAAAAGTTGACGCCATAATTCCATGTTCCAGTGGCAGCAACGGTCACTGATTCGCCAGCCATGACGCAGGGGCCTGCAGTCCAGTCGTTCTGCGAGGCCTCATAGTCTTGCGACGGCGATGCAGGAACATTGGTTTGGGTAACAGAGCCAACAGCCGCATAAGTGCAAGTGGGGATTACGCTCGTGAAAGCCTCGCATGCGGTCGTGGTTCCGCTTCCATCCTTAAAGCCGGTTGCGCTGGAATTGCATTGCCATAACCACGGGCCATTGGTGTCGGCGCCAGTGAAATTAGCCACGAAACTGCCGGGGGCGCAAAGATTGGTCGTTGGGGCGGTGGCGAACGTCTGTCCGTTGGCGGTGCCGCACATACCCACTGGCGCTGCTCCTCCGGTACTACTAGGCGCGGAGCACTGAACTGCCGACGAGAGGTTGCCGTTAGAGGAGCAGCTCCATGTCCAAGGCCCGCTGCCCGAAACGACCGAGGCTGTGCCGACCGCGCAAAGACCGCTTGTCGGCGCGCTGGATGTCGCGACTAAATTTGCCGAGCCGCATTGGCCTATAGGTGCCCCACTGTAGGCAACATTTGTGAGTACCCAGCCGGAAGTGGCCGCGTTATAAGGACCGGCGATTCCATCGGGCGAGACGCCTGCGGTGAAGGTTGCCACCGCCTGTTCAACCCATTCCCCTCCCGACGCTGCGGTACAGAGAAAGGCCACTGCGGGCTCTGTATAAGTCCAGCCGGTTCTGGCGTAAGGTAAAGGTTGCGGCAAAAACTGCACTGCCGGAGATGCGTTGTTGCAAAAATATGCAGCAGAATAAAACGGGCTGGATGGATTGTTGTCCGCTGGAATTGTCTGTGTTGTATCCGTAGTTAGATCTGGCCGTGCGCAAGTAGCCAAGGTTACATCGGGCGTCGGCGCGTGCGCAATGGGCGCGTACGCAATGAAGGACGTCCATTCCGTCTGCGATTTGAAGGGAACGAAAACCGAGTGATTGTTCGGAGAAATATTATCGACAAAACGGCATATATTGAACACATCGATTGGCACCACGGCCCGATTCGGGGTTCCCGGGGTCGTAGGAGGGTCAGTTTTTACGCCGACGCAATTAGTATTAGAGGCGCAGGTGGTAAAAGAATTGACAGCCGGTGCCGGACAGTTCTGGTTTATGGCGCTAGTGGATATATCGCACTCATTTGGCATCAAAGTTGCGGTTCCCGCCGCAGCCGCCGTTTGCGTGTGAAGAAGCCCTGCGACTAGCACAAGTAGGGATGCGTAGGTCAGAATCGTTCGTGGAAAATGGCTGTGCATGCACGGACCCTACGCTAATAATATTGCTGATATAGTAATCTGAGCTGAGTTTACAGTAATTATGTTGATGATTCATTAATCCGATATATTGTGAGGTAAATTTGTATTAAATACATATTGTTAACCAATCGAAATTTGAGCCCTTAGCCCCGGATGGTTGTCGGCAAGTTCCAGCCTGCCGCCATGCAGGCGTGCGACGGCGTCCACCAAGGTTAGGCCAAGCCCGGACCCTGGGGTTCCGCCGCTGGTGGTGCCGCGATAAAAACGTTCGGTGGCTTTTGGTTTTTCTGCATCCGGAATGCCGGGACCGTTGTCCGCTACCGAAATCTGTACCATTCCATTTTCCCGGCGCGACAATTCGACAACAATAGTCCCACCGCTATCGACATATTTTAAGGCGTTATCGATCAGATTGCCGATGGCTTGCGTGAGCAGGACGGGGTCGCCGGTGACAAATACTTCTTCGGAAGCGTGGAACGAAAGGGTGATGTTTTCGGCCTCTGTGGCGGGCAAATAAAAATCGACGACTTCGGACACCAGACGCGCAACGTCGATCCTGACAAATCCCGACCGCCGCGCGCCTGCATCGATCTCGGCGAGGCGTAAGAGCGCGTTAAAAATGCGAATGACGCGATCGACATCGGCAACCGACGCGTCGATCTCGGCAAAAGTTTCTCGCGGTGGTGGTTGTGTCAGCGCCAGTTCTTCCAGCCGCGAGCGCAATTCCGCCAGCGGCGTGCGCAGATCATGCGCGATTGTGTTGGAAACATTGCGTATGCCGTGGATAAGCTGTTCGATCTGATCGAGCATATGGTTAATCGTCATCGACAGCGTGTCCAGTTCGTCGCCGCTCGATTTCGTCGGCAGGCGACGGCCCAGGTCGCCTTGAATGATCGCCGAAACGGTCTGATCGACGCCCTGCACGCGTGTCATCAAGGTGCGCCGGATCAGCAGGCCGCCGAGAAGCCCGACGATGGAAAGAATGCCAGCCGCACCCGTCAGACCGAACCAGAAGCGTTTTTCCATCGGCGCAAAGCGGGTGAGATCGCGCCCCACCAGCAGGTTATCGCCATTAGACAAATGGCTGCGCACGACGACCACTTGCGTCGGATGACCGCCGAGCGGCATGGAAATCGTATAGGCTCCGTCTTTGTCGGGAATGCCCGGGGGCCATGCGGGGATATTGCCGGCAAGAGGGTGTTTGTCGGCGTCCGTTAGAAGCAGAACCCTTTCACCCGCGATCTGCATGCCGACGCGGACATTAATGAAATTAATCAGGGATTGGGCTCCGGCTTGTTGAAACACCGAAGTCAGACGCTGGGCGTCTTCCTGCAACAACTCTGTGCGCCCTTCATTGATCGTCACCTGCCACGCATACCAAAGCGGCGCGGCGAACAGCATAAGGGCGAGTATGCCCATCGTGACATAACCGAAGGCCAGAAAAAGAGCGGAAGATTTAAGGACTCTACTCATTGGCGGTCAGCCTGTATCCGGCGTTGCGCACGGTACGTAGCAATGGATACGCGAAATCGGCATCGATCCTTTGCCGCAATTTGCTGATATGCACATCGATCACATTTGTCTGCGGGTCGAAATGATATTCCCATACATTTTCGATCAACATCGTGCGCGTGACGACCTGATTGGCGTGGCGCATCAGATATTCCAGTAATTTGAATTCGCGCGGCTGCAGGACAATGGCGCGATTGGCGCGCGTTACTTTGCGCGAGAGTAAATCCATATGCAGATCGCCTACGGTCAGGCTGGTTTCTTCCGGATTGGCGGGCAATCGCCGCATCAGCGTGTCGAGACGCGCCAGCAATTCGCCGAAGGCGAAGGGTTTGGTCAGATAATCGTCGCCGCCGCTGCGCAAGCCACGGATGCGTTCATCGACATCAGAAAGCGCGCTTAAAATCAGAATGGGGGTGCGGACGCCGTCTTTGCGCAAAGTCTTGATGATCTCAAGCCCGTCAAGCTGATCCG
>JBAVWC010000312.1:0-2804 GCA_049697595.1 Alphaproteobacteria bacterium | reverse complement strand
CCGTACTGCTTGACCATATGCAGCCAGGTTTGTTTGGTGAACTGGAACAGGCCGCTGGCGCTGCTGGTCGAGGCTTTGGCGGTGGGGTCAAAACCGCTCTCCTGCGACGCTTTTTTCAGGAGATAGGAAAAATCGACCCCGGTTCTGGTCGCGGCGTTTTGGATCGCCTGCATGACGCCGGATGACACGCCGCCGCCAACCGATTGATTTGCAATCGAATTCATTGAATTTGCGAGGGCGGCGTAGGTTGTCAAAGCTGGTCTCCTTTCTTCTCTTACCCAGAGAGTGTTGCAACCCCCGTGCCAAAAATTTAAGGGGTGGTTAGGGTGTATTAAGGTTTAGCGGCTATCTTGATGAAACTGTTTCCTTTTCCGAAAGGCACGCCCGCTATGTCTGCCCCCTTCATCCCGTCTCTCGCCGATATGCATTTTGTTCTGACCCGGCTGATAGGGGTGGAGAGACTATGCGCCCTGCCCTCTTATGACGCGGTGTCGGAGGATGTGGTCGAGGCGGTTTTGGTCGAGGGGGGAAAAATAGCGACTGAGATGTTCGCGCCGCTTAACGATGTCGGCGACAAGAAGGGCATAACATTCGCCAACGGAGCCGTGACGATGCCGCCGGGGTTTCGGGATGCCTATCTGGCCTTTATGGAAGGCGGGTGGAATGGGTTGCCAGTTGAGAGCGAATATGGAGGCCAGGGGCTGCCGTGGCTATTGGCGGTGTCGTTGCAGGAGATGTTGCAGGCGGCGAATATCGGGCTCGCACTGTGCCCGTTGCTGAATCAGGGCGCGATTGAGTTGCTGGCGGTTCATGGCGACGACAACATCAAGCACATGTTTCTGCCCAAGCTGGTGAGCGGCGAATGGGCGGGGACGATGAATTTGACGGAGCCTCAGGCGGGTTCGGATGTCGGGGCGATCAGGTGCAAGGCTGTCAAAGAGGACGGTCGTTACCGCGTCATGGGGCAGAAAATTTTTATCAGCTACGGCGATCATGATTTGACGAGCAATATCCTGCATCTGGTTCTGGCGCGGTTGCCGAATGCTCCCGAAGGAACGCGGGGATTGTCTTTGTTTCTGGTGCCGAAGATTATGGTGAATAAGGACGGAAGTCTGGGCGCGCCGAACGATGTGAAGGTTTTGTCGGTCGAACACAAAATGGGTCAGCATAGCAGCCCGACCTGCACAATGGCTTATGGAGAAAGAGGCGGCGCGGTTGGATATCTGATCGGCAGCGAGGGCGGCGGGATCGCCGCGATGTTCACGATGATGAACAACGCGCGCATCAGCGTCGGCGTGCAAGGGTTGGGTGTTATGGAACGCGCCTATCAGCATGCGCGGGATTTTGCCCAGAGCCGCGTGCAAAGCAGGCCTGTGGAAAACCCGAAAGCCGAGCCCGTCACTATTATTCATCATCCCGATGTGCGGCGCATGTTGATGAGCATGAAGGCTTATGTCGAAGCCTCGCGTGCGCTGGCTTATAGTTGCGGGTTTGAGGTCGATGTGGCGAAGCGCAGCGTGGATGCTGTGGAGAAAGCGCGGGCTGCGGCGCGCGTGGATTTACTGACTCCTATTGTCAAAGGCTGGCTGACGGATTTGGCGAACGAGGTGACTTCGACCGGCGTGCAGATATTTGGCGGGATGGGATATATCGAGGAAACGGGTGCCGCGCAGTTTATGCGCGATGCGCGGATTTTAGCGATTTACGAAGGCACCAACGGCATTCAGGCGAACGATCTGGTCTTCCGCAAACTGGCGCGCGATCAGGGCGCGGCGTTTCATGCGATGACGGATGAGATCGAAGCGTTCCTGCGCGATGAGCCGGGCGGCGCGGATGCGGCGTTTATGGAAATGTGCGAACAATTGGCGGCGGCAATGGCCTCTATGAAAATAGCGGCGGATTGGATTTTGCGGAATGTGCAAAGCAACCCGACCCTCGTCGCGGCTTCGGCGGCGGGGTTCTTGCGGTTATGCGGAAATGCGCTGGGCGGATATTATTTGATCCGGTCCGCCGTTTTGGCGCGCGATGATCTGGCGGCCAAAAAAGGCGATGCGGATTTTCTGACAGGAAAAATTATCACTGCGCGTTTTTTCGCGGCGCATGTTTTGCCTCAATGCGCGGGGTTGTGGGTGAGCATACGGAGCGGCGGATCGCCGGTGGTTGAGATGCTTGAGGAGATGTTTTGATTGCGCTCTTATTACCCGTCAATCATGACAAAGGGGGGAGAGTGGCTGGGTACGATGTCATTATTTCAAGCGCCGCGCTTGCGGCACTCCCCCCTCCCTAACCCTCCCCGCGAGGGGGAGGGAATCTGCCGTTCTTGCGGCGAGTCAGTTCGTCGTGCCGTCGGCATTACTTGACTTCAGCGTTGGATCAGATAATTCTTTGCCTGAGATAACTTATGGAGATTGATTATGGATGTTCTTCTTATCGGCGCTTGGGCGGCTTTTTTCTTCTGGCAGACTTTGCACGCTTAAATCAGGCCCTCGTCCGCGACAGATGTTTTGAATCTGCCGGGACGATGAGGAGCCTGTGCGGGTATTAGCCGTTAGTGGCTGCGGGTGCTGGCGCTTTCTGACCGGAAAGTTTTATTTCTACACATATAGCACGAACCGTAAGGCCCCCGACAATTGCGGCGGCAATTGCAAAGTCGACGCCTGCGTGGCCTGTGTGGCCATTTGAGAGCTTGTCAATTCCCATGCCTGAGTATACCCCTGCTGCAAATTTAAGTACGGTTCCAACATGAGTAATTTTCGTCGGTTCTGTTGAATTATCGCTGCTCATTTTTTCGCTCCGTTGTTATG
>JBAVWC010000311.1:0-2695 GCA_049697595.1 Alphaproteobacteria bacterium | reverse complement strand
GCGCATGTGGAGCAAGGCCGCTTCGGTGCGGCGGATGTGGTCGGCGAGATTGCGATAGCGCGAGGCTTGGCGTACCTGCGTTTTCAGGCTGCGCAATTGCGTGTCATAGCTTTGCAAAACGTCATCGACGCGGGTCAGGTTTTGTTCCGCGCCCTTTAATTTTAATTCCGCTTCGTGGCGGCGTGCGTGAAGGCCTGCGGTTCCCGATGCTTCTTCCAAAATCGCGCGGCGGTCTTGCGGCTTGGCGCGGATCAGCGCGTCGATTTGCCCTTGGCCGACCAGATTGGTGGAGTGCGCGCCTGTCGCCTGATCGGCGAACAGCAATTGCACGTCGCGGCGGCGCAATGGCTTGCCGTTGAGTTTGTAATCCGATCCGTTGCCGCGTTCGATCTGGCGCGTGACCAGAAGCGTGTCGTCGCTGTTGAATTCCGCCGTCGCAGTGCGGCCCGAATTGTCGAGCTCCAGAGTCACTTCGGCGATATTGCGCGAGGGGCGCGTGGCCGTGCCGCCGAAAATAACGTCGTCCATTTCGCCGCCGCGCATGCTCTTGGCGGAATTTTCGCCCATCACCCAGCGCAAGGCTTCGACCAGATTGGATTTGCCGCACCCGTTAGGGCCGACAATGCCTGTCATGCCGGTGCCGATATGAAGATCGGTCGGTTCGACAAAAGACTTAAATCCGTGAAGGCGAAGACGATTAAAATGCACGGGAACCCCTATTCAGTTAAATTGATTAGACCCCCGCTTTCGCGGGGATGAGGTTTTTCTACACCCGCCTAAGAAGGCGGCTAAGAAAAAGCCTCATTTTTTTGCTGCCAAAAGAGCGTCAAAAGTGGCGGCGAAAGCATCGGCTTTTTCTACGCCGTTGACCGTTTCCATGCCGTCATTGATAATGAAAGTCGGCGTTGCCTCGATTTTGTATTTTGTGCCGGCGTCTGTGCGTTCGGCGACGAGTGCGTCTTGCAGTTTGGTGTCTGCGGCGCAGGCTTTGGCTTTGTCTTCCGACAGGCCGCCAAGTTTGGCGTATTGGATCATTTTGGCTATGGGATCGCCGCCGCTGAAAGCCCAACTGACCTGGTTGGCATAAAGCGTTTTGACGAAGGGATAAAATTCATCCGCAGGCATGCAGCGGGCGACGGCGAAGGCTTTCAGATCGATGCCGTTCAAAGCGAAGTCGCGCATGATAAACTTGACTTTGCCGGTATCGACATAGCGTTTTTCAAGTTCGGGCAGGACGGTGTTATAAAATTCGGCGCAATGCGAGCAGGTCAGCGAGACGAATTCCTCGACCTTAATCGGCGCATTGGGGTTGCCCAGAACGCGGTCGCCCATACGGTCGTCCGCAGCCTGCGCCACAGAGGAAGCCGCAAGCACAAAAACCGCCAGCAAAAACGCTTTTAAAACAGAAGCCATAGGCTTACTCCCCGTTCGAATCGTGTGTGTAACGATTATAGAGGAAGGGGCCGTGTTAACTCAAGGTTAACTATTATTAACGGATTTTAAGGTTTGAGGCTAATTCAGCTCGTTTTTCGACAGGGCGTTGCGCTGCATAACTGCCCGGATAAGCTGGGTTTTTTGGGTGGGGTCGCGGGCTTCTGCGCCGGGTTTAAGCGCGTCCACGATCTCTTTCAGCCCAGATATGGCTGAAGCATTGAGGATAAGGGGTTTTTGGGGAGGTTTATTTTCGGGCATGTCGGCCTATGCTTCCAGTTCGGGAATGTTGATTTTCCGGTAGGCCGATTTGGGCAATGTCGGAACCTCGGGGAAGGGAATTTCTGTTTCGCTGCCATCTTTCTTGCGGGCTAAGATGTCCATGCCGTTATGATATTTTGCCTCTACCAAAAAATGCGTGATCGTTACGGCCATTAAAAACGCAAAGAGTTCATTGGGTGCGGTCGTCATAGATACTATTTCTTTAAGCTTTTGAATGTGATCTTCCCCAATGGCCAATGGCTTGAGGATGATATCCTTGGGTTGAAGATTTTTCGGGGTCAGTTCCAATTCACGCTTGACGAGGGCTCTCTCTTCGTTGACCTGAGAGCGGTTGATGTGGTCTTGCCGTACGCGGGTTTTTCTGCCGTCGGGGCCTATAAGGACAATTCCCCCGCCCTGATGCTGGACGCAGATAACTTCGTGGGCGCGGTCAATGGCAAGGGCGGCGGCTGCGTCCTCGGACATTACCTCCGTCATGCAGACGAGGTTGCCTAGCCTTTCGGCGCCTTTGGGGGACATTGGCGTTTTATATATCTTCATAGAGATCCTGATTGCCGAGGTTTAATCTCACGGAACACAAATAGATCCCGCCAGAGATGCTACTAACATTGCCGGGAATTGTTCAAATTGTTTTTGTGGGTAGTTAATTACCACGTCCCAGCATTGCTTCGCCAAAACTCTCAAGAGCGTTGCGCAACTCATTGTTTTCAATCGACGATGCTTTTTCTTTGATTGTCGTCAGGGCTACGGGGTCGATTGGTTTTTGGTTTTTGGCGGGGGGCGGGGGAAGGGTTGCTGCGTCCAAAGCGATGCGGGCAAAAGCCTCGTAACCGAAATAGGCGTTGACGCGGTGGCGGATCAGGTCGGCTTTAAAAGTGAACTCCATTGCCAGCCCTTTGGGCAGGCGGACGGTCAAAACGCCGTTTTTGCGGTGTGCCTCCTGGGGTTGAAAAGGAAATGTTATTTTGACCGGTGTCGTGAC
>JBAVWC010000310.1:0-6741 GCA_049697595.1 Alphaproteobacteria bacterium | reverse complement strand
AACGGTTCTCGGTATCGTCGTTTTCCCGCTGCCTTGCTGGATTCTGATCCGGCTGCAGCGTTCCGTTCTTAGCGCGGAGTCCTGAAAGCATGGCAGGCAACACCGAAAAATCGAGAATTTTTACCCGCCGCGCTTTTTTGATCGGCGGCGCGCAGACGGCGTTGTTCTCTATTCTTGCCGGGCGGCTTTATTACCTGCAGGTTATGGAAGGCGGCAAATATCGTGAAATGGCCGAGGAAAACCGCATCAATCTGCGCATGGTGCCACCGCCGCGCGGGCGCATCCTCGACCGTTCGGGCGTGCCGCTTGCGCTCAACGATCAAACCTATCGCGTCGTCTTGCTGCCCGAACAAGTGAGCGATCTTGACGATCTGCTGGGCAAAGTCGGCGCCTATGTTGAGATCCCCGATGCCGACCGCAAGCGCATCGAACGCGAATTCAAGGAACGCAACGGTTTCAACGCGATCATCATTCACGACAATCTGACTCGCGATCAGATGGATGTCATTGCCGTCCATACGCCCGATTTGCCGGGCGTCGATATCGATGCGGGCGAAGTGCGGTCTTACCCCTATGGCGAAACGACTGCGCATCTGCTGGGTTATGTCGGCACGGCATCGCAAGCCGAAATCGACGACGCCGACGATGACGACAGCAATGTTTTAAGCGTTCCCGGTTTTCGCATCGGCAAAAACGGCATCGAGAAACAATATGAAGAACAACTGCGCGGCGAAGCGGGCGACACCGAAATGGAAGTCAACGCGCATGGCCGCGTGGTGCAGGAACTCGTCAGCCACGCCCCGACGCCGGGCGAAGAACTGACTCTGGCGATCGATATAGGCTTGCAACAATTCATGCAGCAACGGCTGGCGCGCGAAGAGGGCGCGGCTGGCGTCGTTCTCGACATCCATAGCGGCGAAGTTCTGGCGCTCGCCTCGCAGCCCAGCTTCGATCCCAATCTTTTCACCTATGGCATCGGGCAGGATGATTGGGATAAACTGAACACCGACATCCATTCGCCGCTGCTTAACAAAGTCATCACCGGCGTCTATGCGCCGGGCTCGACTTTCAAGCCCGTGGTCGCGATGGCCGCGCTGGAAGCCGACACCGTCGATCCTGAAACCCGCGTCTTCTGCCCCGGCTATTATGAATTCGGCGAGCATATTTTCCATTGCTGGAAACATGGCGGCCACGGGCATGTCAATATGGTCGAGGCGATCGCCGGTTCCTGCGACACTTATTTCTACGATCTGGGTCACCGCGTCGGCATCGATAAAATTCAGGCGATGGCCCAGCGTTTCGGCATGGGGCAAAAACTGGGCATCGATTTGCCGCATGAACGCGCCGGGTTTGTGCCCAGCCGCGCATGGAAACAGGCAACGCGCCATCAATCCTGGGAGCAGGGCGAAACCCTGGTCGCAGCGATCGGGCAGGGCTATATGCTGGTCTCGCCTTTGCAGTTGGCGGTCATGGCGGCGCGCATCGCCAATAACGGTTTGGCCGTTATTCCGCATGTCGCGCAAAAAATAGGGGTGACGCCGGTCGCGCCGCAAACCTGGCCGTCGATGGGATTCGATACGCGCCATTTGGAGCGCGTGCGTCAGGGCATGTCGAATGTGATCAATTCTCCCTCCGGCACCGCTTACGCCGGACGCATCACGCAAGCGGGCATGGAAATGGCGGGCAAGACCGGCACCGCGCAAGTGCGCCATATCAGCGAAGCTGAACATGAAGAAGGCGTCACCAAAAACGAAGCCCTGCCGTGGAAAGAACGCGACCACGCTTTGTTCGCCGGTTTTGCGCCCGTCGATGCCCCGCGTTACGCGATTGCCGTGATCGTCGAACATGGCGGCAGCGGCGCGCATGTGGCCGTTCCGATTGCCCGCGATATACTTGTGGAATGTCAGACGAGGTTGAAAAGCTGACCGTTAAAACAGGTTTTTACTGTGTTACCCATTCTTCGCGCACGGCTTCTTCGCTGTGGCGGGCGATGAATTCCGGATTGATGCTCCAGCTATGCAGCAGATCCTTGGCGGTCGCCGGGCTCATGCGGTCGAAGGTCGCCAAAGCCTGAGACAATTCACGCGGATGCACGATCTGGTCGCCCGGCCTGCCGCCGCGCGACAACAGGAACAACGAAACGAAGCCCGCTTTGTCGATGCCGATCGCCCGGCAGATCGAAACCAGCCCGCGCCCGCCGGAGATGCCGGTAATCGTATCGACCAGCGACAAGCTCAAATGCGCCATCCGCGCCAGCAACATGTTGAACAAACGGAAATGCCCCATGCGCAACACTTGCGGCAATACTTGCGGCGTTATCGCCCCGTGAGACGCCATCCATTCGACGATCTGGGTCATGACTTCGTCGTTGGCCTTTTCCTGTGCATGATCCTGAAGGAACGCGCCGATTGTCGTTGAAAGAGCCTGATCGATCTGGCCGCTGCTGAGGCCGAAACGCTTCAGCGTATAGCGGCGCAAATCCTGCTCTACCCACCAGTAAAGCTTCATCGCCGCTTCGGTGCTGATTTCGGGACGGTGCAAAATGGGGGCGCGTAATTCGACGCTGTAGCGCGCGGCGTCGGCCACAATAGCGATCGCTTTGGCGCTGAGATGCGCGCCGAGATTTTCCGCGACCACCTGCATCACGCGCAAATCGCCCGTAATCACCAGCGCATCCGAAACCGCTTCGCTGATTTTGGTACGCGCCGCGACGGCCAGCGCATGATCGCGGGTCTGCGTTTCGACAACGGTAATCAGATCATCGTCCGTTAAAGCAGGGTTCGCAATCAGGATGGAGCGCGCGATACCGATATCGCCTTTGACGAGATTGGCGGCGATGCGGCGCGGCATACGCGCGAGATCGACGAATTTTTCCACAAGCTGAGTCCGCACCTTGGGTGTGCTGTTGAGCATCAATTGATCGACCAGCTCGTTGACCATTTCTTCTTCACGCAGCGACAAATCGATATCGTTGCGCAGGAAAATATCCGCCAACATGCCGGCAAGTTGAATGCGCGAGATTTCCGACCGTTCTCGGGCGAGGGCGAGCATGGTGGGCAATGTTTCCTTAATAGCACTCATCTTCATTCGCCTCTCCAATCAACCATTTGTAATCAAAGGCTTTATTCAAAACTATCCCTAAGCTGTCGTTAACCATTGCATTCACCGCATCAATTGATTAAATATTTATTTATTACACATACGCAATAATACGGATGTCGCAATTCGAGTGATGTAGTGAATACAGGGTCGGAAAAAATCAGGCTTGGCGGCACTATATCAAAAAATGGCCGCAAGCGTAAGATGCCTTTCGATCCTTGAGTGGTAGCAATCGTATTTTGTTTACCCATGTATGGAGTAGCGCTGTGCAAATTCCGTCCATACCACCCCCGATTGTGACCAACGCCCTGTCCCAGGATGTTGTCGCAAGAGCTGTGCCGAATGTTCAAGCCGCGCAACCCATTCTGCAAAACGCTGTCGCTGCCACGCTTAAATCCGAAAAATCCACCGACTCCCGCAGCAATAACGATAAGGGCCGCGGCGGCAAAGAACGAGATCAAAGGGAGGACGATGAAAGCCCCGATGATAAACGCGGCCAGTCCGTTAATATCAGCGTTTAAAAACGGCTTCATTTCATTCTCTCCGGTTTCTTCGTTTCTCTTCTTCTCAATCACCATGAAGTGAGTGTACCCGCAAAGTTTGAAACTAATTCATTGATTCTATGGTAAAAAATCTGTTAACTATGCCGCGAAAACGGCGGGAAAAGCGCGTAACTCTTTGGTTGGAAAACATCTTTCGATTTTCCGCGCCTCATTTACCCTGGGTCAAAATTTTTATAGGACAAAAATGAAAAAGAAAATTCGTTTAGGCACGCGCGGCAGCCCTCTTGCCCTTATTCAGGCCGCGAGCATCAAGCGTCGTTTGTTTGAGGCAAATCCTCATTTATCCGACGAAGCCGAAATCGAAATCATCACGATCCGCACGAGCGGCGATTGGCGTCCCGAACATAAAGAAACGCGCTTTGTCGAAATGGGCGGCAACAAAGGATTGTTCACCAAAGAAATCGAAGACGCGCTGTTAAGCGATACTATCGATATGGCAGTGCATTCGATGAAAGACGTTGCCAGCACGATGCCGCCCGAACTCGACATAGCGGCGATCATCGCGCGCGACGATCATCGCGATGCGTTTATCGGGCGCACCGCGAAAACCATTGCCGATCTGCCACCGGGCGCCACCGTCGGCACATCGAGCCTGCGCCGACAAGCGCAAATTCTGGCGCAACGCCACGATCTGCGCGTCGTGCCCTTGCGCGGCAATGTCGAAACGCGTCTTAAGAAACTCGCAGACGGCGTCGCCGATGCCACTTTGCTTGCCGTTGCCGGACTGGTGCGACTTGATATCGCGGATCGCATTTCTTCGATCCTTCCCGTGACGACAATGCTTCCGGCTGCCGCGCAAGGCGCATTGGGCGTTGAAATCCGCGCGGGGGATGATTTCATGCGCGGGCTTCTTGCCGGGCTTGATGACGCCAATACCCGCGCTTGCGTCATGGCGGAACGCGCGGTCATGCGCGCGGTCGATGGAACCTGCAACACACCGGCGGGTGCCTATGCAACGATCATGGAATCGGGCCAATTGGCGCTGGACGCCCTTGTTGCGCGCGCTGACGGTTCGGATATGTTGCGCCTTGCCGCGACCGGAAATCCCGCCGATGCCGACCGGATCGGCCAAATGCTCGGACAGACGCTCAGGAAACGTTCCCCTGTCGATCTTTTTGCGGCATAATCGGCGGCCTTATTCCTTTTGTCTTATCCGTCGTGCATAAAACAATCCTTCTCACCCGTCCCCGTGCCGCCAGCGAACGCTGGGCAAAGCTTCTTGCGCGGCACGGATTCGACAGCCTTATCGAACCGCTCCTGACGATTGAGCCTCTTTCTACGCCGCGACCGGAAGGTTTGTTTCAAGCCACGCTGATAACATCGGCCAATGCGCTCGATGCGCTGGCGGCGATCAGACCGCCGCTGGACGATCTTTTGCCGCTACCCTGTTTTTGCGTTGGGGCCGCGACGGGAGAGGCCGCGCGCTTGTTCGGCTTTACCAATATTTGCTGCGGTACATCGGACAGCGCCGAGATTGCGCATATGATTGCCGCGACCCTTACCGACACAAACCGGGCGTTGCTGCATATCGCTGGCGATGTCACCGACGACAAAGCGCAAAACATCCTCGCTAAAAATGGCCTTACCCTTACGCGCTGGGCGGTCTATCACGCCCACAGCGCCGAAGATTTATCGTCCACGGCACGCGAAGCCCTGCTATCCGGCGAAATCACTGCCGTTCCGATTTTTTCCCCGCGCAGCGCGCGTGTTCTTGTCTCGCTGTTTGAAAAAAACGACCTGACAAAGGCCTGTTCCGGCATTATCGCCGTGGGGCTTAGCCAAGCCGTTGCGGATGTGCTAAAGCTTTTGCCGTGGCGACAACTGCGCGTAGCAGCATCGCCTTCGGAAGAAGAAGTCCTGGCCTGCTTACAAAGAGAACAACCCATGACACAGATCGATCCCCCGCACAGCTCACCCTCTGCCACTCCCGGTCGCCTTCGCGGTAAGATATTTTCCGCCTGGGTTATTCTTGGCCTTCTATTGCTGGGTTTTGGGATTTCCGTTGTCCTTGTCAAACAGCCGCCTTTGTCTTCACCGCCCGTCATTGTCCATACTCAACCCGCACCGGACATTGCCGCTTTGGAGCAACGGATTACGGTTTTGGAAACGCGCGTCGCTTCCCTTACCGAAATTCCTGCCGCAACGCCGCCCGCCGCAACTAACGAGGCTTTGGCCGACACGGTCAAAAATCTTCAAGCGCAAATCGCGCTGATGCAAAATCAGGGCAAAGACAGCCAGCAATCGGCGCGCAAACTTATGGCCTCTGCATTCGCCTTTTGGGATTTGCGCGAGGCGGCAAAAAATGGCCGTCCTTTTGCAGCGCCGCTTGCCACCTTGCGCGCCGCTTCCGGCGATAATGCCGCAATTACCGGTTCAATTTCCAAACTCGAGCCCTATGCCACCACCCCGCCACCGACGATGCCGCAATTGCGCGAGACGCTGACGGCGCAGGAAACGAGCCTTCCCGCGCCCACTCCGTTGGAAACGCCGCCGTCTTTGTGGGAGCGGGTTAAAACAATCATGCAGCCTTTGGTTTCCGTGCATCCGGTGCATAATCCGCAATTCGCGGGTTTGGAAACGGCGCTCGATTCCGGCGATGCGCAGGCGGCTTTGGAAAATTTCAAACCCCTTCCCGACGAAGCGCAGAAAAGACTTGCCGCCTGGCACGCTACGCTTGAAGCCCGCGCCGCGGTTGATGACACATTGCGCATACTGGGCTCCACTTTCACCGCCCCCGCTGTTCAGGAGAACGCGCCATGATGAGGTTTTTTATCTTCATCCTGACTATCGCCGCGATTGCCGCCGCTGTTCTTCTGTGTCTTGCCGACGGCACGGGCACCGCGCAGATCGTTTGGCATGGAACGGTGATTGAAACTTCGGCGGCGTTTTTGGCTTTGTGCGTGTTCGTGATTGCACTCGCGCTGCATCTGGTTTTTCGTTTGTGGCATTTGTTGCGCCACGGCCCCGCGAATTGGCGGATGCGCCGCAAATTGCAGAAAGCACAGCAAGGCCACGCGCTACTGACTCAGGGCCTGATCGCAATCGCTGCAGGCAACGCGCCCGAGGCCGGACGTTTAGC
>JBAVWC010000309.1:0-4630 GCA_049697595.1 Alphaproteobacteria bacterium | reverse complement strand
GTGAATCACCGGATGATAAGAAGGTGATGGCATGAACCTCTCGCCGCAAAACGAGTGGAAGATGAACACCCTGTCATTTGCCGGACGCGCCGCGCAGATGAAGTGGGCATTTCGTAGTGCAGCGCTGATTGTATCATCATCGGCTAAATCATCGTCGCTCGTAACGGTGCCTACGGCGTCGAACTTGACGGCATCGCCCAAAGCAGTTTCTCCGTCCAATAAAGAATCCGTATTCACCAAAAGCTACGCGCAAGTTGCGACTTCTGTAACACAAACTGTGTTACAGAAGTCATGCGAGCTAAAGCTCAAGGGTCTGGAAGGCCAAAAATCGGAAACTTGCAGCGTAAGATTCCAAGCCGGAGAACTGGCCATCATCAGAACCAAGGCGCAACTGGCCGGGGTTTCGACCAACAGCTATATCAGGGCGTCCTCGCTCGGCTCGGCTTACAAGCAGCCGATAAACCCGGAACTGCAAAGAACCCTTCTGGCCTTGAACAGAGAACTGACGGCGCAGGGCAATAACCTTAACCAGATTGCCAAACATATGAACAATGGCACGGCAACGCCAAGCCGGGGCTTGACCATACTGGAATCCATCAGGGTTCCTCTGGTCGTGGCTTTGATGACCGTCAGACATGCTTTGGTTCAGGGAGAACCCCAGCCATGATAATCAAAAGTCACATAAGGGGCGGCTATCGCTCTGCCGCCCAATATCTGAAAGAGGTAGGGCAGAACGAGAAAATACGTCTGGTAGAGATCAGCGATATTGACGCGAAAACCTTGGACGAGGCGTTTCATAATATGTGGGTCGTCGCCAGCAGTTCGCGGGTCAAAAAACCCCTCCATCATATCAGCATCAATCCTTTCAAAGACGAACGCCTGACCGACGCGCAGGTGTTAAAGATCGTCGAACGTGCCGAAAAGAAATACGGGTACAAGCCCGGCGACCACCAGCGCGTGATTGTCGAACATATCCTTAATGGGCGGCAGCATTTTCATGTCATGTGGTGCCGGGTGAGCCTGACAACCAACCGCGCCGTATGGCCCGGTGAGCATTGGAAGAAGTCTAAGCAGGTATGCCGGGAGATGGAAAAAGAACTCGGCCTCAAAACGCCCGTTTCCCGGCGCGTCAAAAAAATGTGGGCAGCGACCGCCCGTGCCGGAAGACAGTCCAAGCATTTTGGGCGTTATCAGGAACTGCAAAAATCAGGGTCGCTCAAGCCAATCAGCTTGCCCAAGCCCCCGCGCTACAAGCTGGATGAAAAACCCTTTGAACCGTCCAAACCCGTTGCATCGACCAAAGGCTGGCCACCAGCGGCGATCATAGATTGGGAAACATGGGGAAGCAAAGACCCCGAAAGATTCTTTAAGCTTTGGTCGGAGTTGGCTTCGGGTGGGTTTTCTCCATTAGGCTAATGGCTAATCGCGCGGATGTTAATCAAGCCTTAACTGTGATTTGCCCGCCGACAGCATATTTTTACCAACAACCGCAAGTCATTGCAATAATCTGGTCTGTATATAAGGGGTTGTTAACGCCTGCCCTTTAGGCTGGAAAAACAGTTTATTAAAAACATTTATCAGGCGGCATATGTTGGAACACAAAATCGCGGGGTTGCGCGCTGGGATTTTGTTATTAGCCGCGATTATCGGCGGAGTTGGTTTTTCCTGTGAAGCGCGGGCGCAAGCATTTACCTATGTTGGCCCACAATTGGCCCCAGCCGCCACCAACTTACCACAATGCCCTGCTTCAGTAGGAAACATTACAGGCACTTTACTGTATGGCTCAGCGTCACCAGCCTCATATCCTATTATGACTATTTCGCTCATGGGGATTTCCAGCTCCAACAATTGTACAAACAACTGCAATCTTGGCGTGGGGATCGAGGTTGAAAATGGGCAAGTGGTTTATGCAGCGGCGGCGATGTATCTGTCGAGCTTCACAATAAATGGCAACAGTCGAAATGATGCGACTGTCAGCACACTTTATATTAAGATGGGCACTGGCACCAGCGGCGAGGATGGTGCTTACCTGTCTGGTTATGGTCTTTCCGGGGCTGTATGTTTTTATGAGGCTTTTACACCCGGTACTTGGAGCGGGGCGATGTCCCTGATCCCGGGCAATACTCTTGGCATTCCATCGGCGGTAACGGGGCAGGATGGTTTGTTGAGTTGCTCGTCACAGGGAACAAATGGCTCGCAAAGTTCTCCCGTAAATCCATCGGCGAGCAGTGAGGTTACGCCTGTGCCTGGTTGCTCGGCTGGTAATCCCATCAATACGGCGACGGGGAACAAGTTTGAAATTGAGAATGATTTCATCGGTGCACCAAACACCGGGCTGAGCCTGACGCGCTATTACAACAGCGCGGACACGACGGCGTCCGGTTTCGGCATGAACTGGCACAGCACATGGCATCGTGGCCTGACCGCGTCGGGCAATACAATCACGGCGACCCGCGCCGACGGGCGGCAGGATGTTTTTACAAATAACGGCGGGGTCTATACACCCAATCCCGATGTCACCAGCGTGTTGACGGCGACAAGCGGGGGGTATCGGCTGGTGCTGTCCGATGACTCGGTCGAAACCTATTCGACGATAGGGCAGTTGCTCTCTGTCGCCTCTCGTGCGGGGCTGACAACGACGCTTACCTACAACAGCACGAACCAACTGGCCAAAGTGACCGGGCCGTTCGGCGCGGTGATGAGCTTTACCTATGGCAGCAACGGCGATGTTGCAACGATGACGGCTCCGGACGGCGGCGTTTATACCTATGCTTATGACGCGATGACTAACCCTCTCTCCGTTACTTACCCCAATCAAACCATGCGTCAATATCAGTACGGCAATACAGCCTTCCCGCATGCGCTGACGGGGTTGATCGATGAGGACGGCAATCTGTTTGCGTCGTGGACCTATGACTCGCAAGGTCGCGCTATATCGAGCCAGCATGCCGGAGGCGCGGAGCTGACCACGGTTTCTTATGGCAACAACGCCTCGACGGTGACCGATGCCAACGGCAACGCGCGCACCTATGATCTGCAAACGATCTTCGGCGCGCCGAAGCCCGTCGGCTTGACGGGAGCGCCGATACCGCAGTTGGGCGGCGATGCATTCAGTTATGACGCCAACGGCTTTGTCGCCAGCAAGACCGATTATGACGGCAATGTTACAGCCTATGTGAATGATAATCGCGGCGACCAAATTTCGCGCACAGAAGCGTACGGCACGCCTCTGGCTCGCACGACGACGACGAGTTGGACATCCGGCTTCCACCTGCCGGTGCAGATCACGGAGCCCACGGGCCGCACGACGACTTATGCCTATGACAATCGCGGCGACATCCTGAATGAAACTATCGCCGCCGGTTCCGAGACTCGCAAATGGAACTATACCTATAACAACGCGGGTCAGGTTCTGACGTCGACAGACCCTCTGGGGCATGTAACGAGCTATACTTATGACGGCTCCGGCAATCTCGCCAGCGAGACGGATGCTCTGGGCCACAAGACGCGCTTTACTTCGTATGACGGCGCGGGGCGGTTGCTGTCCTTCACCGACCCCAACGGGCTTGTTACCAATCTGTTCTATGACACGCGCGGACGGTTGACCGAACAGAACGTGGGTGGGGAAGTTACCGTTTTCTCCTACGACGCCGCCGGAAACCGGACTCGAGTTGTAAGACCTGATGGCTCGTATTTTACCTATGTCTATGACGCCGCGCACCGGCTGACGCATGTGGTGGATGCACTGAACAACCAAGTTGCCTTCGCGCTCGACGGCAACGACAACCGCACGAATGTGTCTGTGTTCGACCCAACTGCGGCCCTGACACAGACGCGGTCTTTTGCCTATGATTGGGTCAACCGCCCGATCCGCGCAATCGGGGCGCAGGGGCAGACGACGGCTTATAGTTATGACGCCGAGGGCAATCTGACCGGAACAAGCGATCCACTCAACAACAGCACTGGCTTTTTCTACGACGCGCTCAACAGGAGAATCCAGACAACCGACGCCGCAAGCGGTATCACTCAATTTACCTATGACCCGTTGAGCCGCTTGACAGCCGTCGCCGATCCTCGCCACCTGACAACAGGTTATTCATATGACGGGCTCGACGACCAGACCGGCATTACGAGTCCCGACTCCGGCTCAACCGTCAACACTTATGATGTTGCCGGAAACGTCCTAACCTCGACCGATGCGCGGGGCAAGAAAACCACATACACATATGACGCGTTGAATCGCCCGACCAAAGGCCTTTATGCCGACGGCACATCGACGGTCTATCAATACGACCAGAATACAAACGGCATCGGGCATTTAACAACAATGATCGACGTCGCCAGCACAACGACATGGAAATACGACCAGCATGGGCGCGTAATAACAAAGGCGCAGAAGACCAATCACGCCACACTGACCACCCAACTGGCCTATGACACATTTGGCCGCCTCAGCGACATCACCTATCCCTCGGGCAAGATCGTCGGGCTGGATTATGACGCGGCGGGGCATGTAAGCGGGCTGGAGAAAAACGATGCGTGGATCGTAAACAGCATCACCTATCGCCCCTTCGGCCCGGCAACCTCGTGGCGCGAGTGCAACGGAGCCGCCTTCGTGCGCGCCTTCGAC
>JBAVWC010000308.1:0-21329 GCA_049697595.1 Alphaproteobacteria bacterium | reverse complement strand
GCGCCGTGCGCATCGCTTCGCGCAATACAGGAGCATCCACAAAAAACGCGGCCGCATCAAGACGCGAGGCAATCGCGCCGACATCGGTTAAAGGCGAGGTTAAACGCGCGGCCAATAAGCGCGCCCCTGCTCCGGTTTCGGTGCGGTCTATCGCGTCCAGCAGACTGCCGCGCCTGTCGCCCGAAAGCGTGCGCGTCAGTTCCAGATTGCGCCGTGTTGCGGCATCGATAGCTACTTGCGCGCTGCCTGCTTTTTGTGGCCGGGCAAAATGCTGCAAGCCGGTTTTTTGCGTCAGCTCGACGTAATCCAGAAGCGCACCAAGCGCGGCGACTTCGGCGCGCGAGAAATCGCCGAAACCCGCAATGTCGGCGACATTATAAATTTCCAGCACGCGGCGCTTGGCGTTATCGCTGTCGAAGCGCCCGTTGGGTTGCGGCACCAGACGCGCGCGCCAAGGTGCCAGAATTTCGAATAATTCGGGTTTTTCGATAACGCGCTGGGCGATAATGATTTCGCTGGCATCCAACCGCGCCAGCATGCCCGCCATATCGGCAACCGCGACGCTTTGCGCGTGGATATGCCCCGCGACAATGTCGCACCAGGCGACTGCTATATCGTCGCCCACGCTTGTCAGGCATGCCAGATAATTGGCGGCGCGCGCGTCGAGCAGACTGTCTTCGGTTAAAGTTCCCGGCGTGATGATGCGCACGACATCGCGCGTGACGATTGATTTGCCTCCACGTTTTTTAGCTTCTTCGGGGGATTCCTGCTGTTCGCAGACGGCGACGCGATGCCCCGCGCGGATCAGTTTGGCGAGATAACCTTCGTAAGAATGCGCAGGCACGCCGCACATCGGCACATCCTGCCCCTGATGCTGGCCGCGCCGCGTCAGGGCGATGTCCAGCGTTTTGGACGCTTTCACCGCATCGTCAAAAAACAATTCGTAAAAATCGCCGAGGCGAAAAAACAGCAAGCAATCCTGATGCCGCTGCTTAACCGCCAGATATTGCGCCATAAGGGGCGTAATGTTTTCCGCAGGTGCGGGTGGTTCGGGGAGAAACGAAGCTTGAACAGCAGACATAAAAAATCCATATAAGATAAGAAGACGGCAACAATGGGGGACCAACATGCCAAAACTGCGCCTCGGTATCAATATCGACCATATCGCCACCATACGCAATGCGCGGTGCCGGGACGCCTTGGCCGCTCCCGATGTGCTGCGCGCGGCGCAAGAGGCGATTAAAGGCGGTGCGGACAGCATCACTTTTCACCTGCGCGAAGACCGCCGTCATATGCTGGATGCCGACGTTAAGCGCCTGTGCCACAAGCTGAAAGTGCCCGTTAACCTTGAAATGGCGGCGACCGGGGAGATGAAGAAAATCGCGCTCGCGCGGCATCCGCGCGCCGTGTGCCTCGTTCCCGAAAAACGCCAGGAAATCACTACCGAAGGCGGGCTGGATGTCGAAAAGGGCGGCAGGAAACTGGCGCAACTCATCACCCAATTGGCGGCTTCGGGGATTCGCGTATCGCTGTTCGTCAATCCCGATGCGGCGCAGATTCTCGCGGCCTGGGTAGCGGGTGCTGCGGCAATTGAACTGCATACCGGCGCTTATGCCTCGTCAAAGGGTGCCGCGCAAAAGCGTGAATTGAAACGTCTGCAATGGGCGGCGCAACAGGCGCATAAACTGGGTTTGGAAGTGCATGCGGGGCACGGGCTGACTTATGACAATGTCGGCGCGGTTGCCGCCATTCCCGAAATCGTCGAATTGAATATCGGTCATTTTCTGGTGGGCGAAGCCTTGTTCATCGGGCTGGCGGAGTCGGTGCGCCGGATGCGGGTTTTGATGAACAAGGCGCGGCGTTAAGGCTTTGCGTACAGCTTCTCTATATCCTGCGTGATCGTCGTGGAGAGATCGGCGACCAGTTGGCTGAGGCCGCGCGCTACGGATTGGGGCGAGGTATCAGCATCAGCCGTCAGGTGAATGGGGATAAGGTGCGGCGATGCCAGGGTTGTTTTATCGCTGATGATCAACTCTCCCTGCAACACCACATCGCCGCTATTTTCCTGATTGAAACGCTGAATGTTCATATCGATCGTCAGGCGTATATTGGGAGGTGATGCGGCGTCTTCGGCCACAACCATACTTGCGGGCAGCCTTTGTTGCAGGTCTGCCGTCAGGGTGTGCGCGAACATCTCGTCGAGCGGATCAACCCAATTATCGGTATTGTCGATCAGGAGTTGATAATCGCCGTCTTGCCGGATGAAATCCAGACGGTCGAGATAACCCGGCATAGTCGGGCGGTGAATTTTAATGACGACGGCAATATCAGGCGAAGGCGTGCCGGGCACAGGAGCCAGCGAGAAATAATCAGGCTCAGGCGATGTGCCTGAACAAGCGGTTAGCGCGAGCGTCGCAAGGACTATCAGGGCAACTTTTTTCACGGCTTGCCTTTCTCGGGCGTTTTGCCTTCGAGGAGCGCTTCGGGGTGACGATCAAGATAGTCGGCGAGCAAACGAATAGACCTTGCCGCGTCGTTAACTTCGTCGAGGACATGTTTGGTGTTGCGCTGGAAATCGGAATCCTGCCCATAGTTGCCGTTCACGGATGTCATAAAATTGTTCGCTTGTGTGACGGCGGTTTGCAGTTGCTGGGAAATGTCGGGCAGTTTCTGCAAAGCGGGCATAAGGGTTTGCTTGGCCTGCTTGCTGAGCTCCTCGGCATTGGCCAGCGTGACGACAAGCGAATGAACGGCGTTCTGCATATCTGGGCCGCCGATCGTTTGATCGGCTGTGGTCACGAGATGATTAAGATGCTGGCCGATTTCTTCGAACGGAATCTGATCGAGCTTGGAAGCGACATCGCTGAGCGCGCCTGTCAGGGATTCGATACCGCCCCCCTGCCCCGGCAGAACCATTGCGTTGTCTTCCATCGTGATATCAGCGATTTGCGTTTTCGGCGCGAATTCCAAAGACAGCACTTCCTTACCCGCGATCAAATCGCTGGATTCCATTTTCACGCGCATGCCGTTTTGCACCAGTTGATGCATGATCTGGTTGGAATCGGCTGAAGGGTCGGAGCCGAAAACGCGTTGAGGTTCTATTTCAAAAGCAACGCGAACTTTGGCGGCGTTATTCTGCGGGTCGAGAGATAATTTGACGCCGGTTACCTCACCGACTTCGATACCGAAAATCTGAACCGGCGAACCGGGTGCCAGATCCTTGATCGAGCTTTGGATATAAGTCACGCAAGGAATACGCTGGCTGAAAGCGGCGGCATCGGCGAGGCGACGGTCATCGTAAAGCGCGAAAGCCGTTTTGCTGTCGGCTTGCGCCGCTTTCAACCCTTCGGCGGGCGTATCGAAAGCGATGCCGCCCGACAAAACCGATTGCAGGGATTGCAGTTCGACCGACAAACCGCCCGCGCCCATTTTGACCGACAGCCCCGACGCATTCCAGAAATGCGAGATCGGTTTGACAAGCTTGTCATAGGGCTCGCGCACAAAAACACTGACCGTTATCGGGCCGAACCCGTCGCCGAGATCGTAGCCCAGAACTTTGCCGACATTGATATCGCGGTAATAAACCGGCGATCCGTCGCTAATCGCGCCCAATCGATGCGCGCTTAATGTATAGGTCGTGCCCGGTTCATCGGCGGGCAATGCGGGCTGATTTTCAAGGCCGGTAAAATCCGTTTGCGAAGCACCGCCGGGGAGGCCGGGATCGACCTGTATATAAGTGCCGGAAACGATGTCGGAAATATTGGTGGTGTTAAGGCGCGGTTTTTCTACCCAGAAGCGTGCATGATCGGTCAACAAATCATCCGTTCGCGCCAGCATGCGCACGCGCACGATCACGCCGCTTCTGTCCGGAGCCAGCCTTATGTCGTCAATCGTGCCCAGCGTCACGGATTTATATTTCACCGCCGTCTGGCCCATGCTTAATCCCTCCGCCGTACGGAAGTGAATCGTCACGGTGGTGCCGTGTTCGTTATAGGAACGGAGGCCGAGATAGCCCGCGACCAACCCGGCGATAATCGGAATCAGCCAGATCGCCGAGAAATGGCGTTTGCGCATCTTGGCTTCGGGCAAATGCGGTTCGTGCGGAGCGGATTCATCGATCATTGGGAATGCCTTGAATCGGAATGAACGGAAGGCGTATCAGGTTGCGGCGAAGCCATGTCCCACATCAGGCGCGGATCGAAGCTTTTGACCGCCAGCAGGGTGAGTATAACGACTGTTCCGAAATATGCAGCCCCTTCTTCGGCCGTTATTTGCGTCAACCAGCCGAAACGAACGAGTGCCACCAGAATAGATACCACAAAAATATCGACCATTGACCAGCGCCCGATAAAATCGAGCACACGATACAGCCTCGTGCGGTTGGGAAGCTGTTCCGGCGAGCGGCGATGCGTCTGAATCAACAGATAAGTTAGCATCACAAGCTTGAAAAGGGGTATGGCGATGCTGGCGATAAAAACCAGTACGGCAAGCGGCCACAGCCCCACATGGGCAAGTTCTTGCAACCCGCCAAAGATCGTATAGGTGACGCCTTTGCCCAGCCGCATAACTTTCATGACCGGAAAAATATTGGAGGGTATGTATAAAACAGCGGCGGCTAGTGTCAACGCCCAGGCGCGGGCAAGACAGTGCGGTTTGCGATCATGCAAAACATCGCCGCAGCGCGGGCAGGATAGCGTATTCTCGGCGGGAACGACCTGATAGCAAGTGTCGCACCCCCTTAACTGCCGCCGCACCGACACATCCACGGCGCGGCGCTTTCTTATTTTTTCCCATACCGCTTCGGGATCGATGCTTGCGTCCATCGCCACGATTGACAGCATCAATCCCGCCAATCCGAGAACGGCAAAGGTAGGCCGAACATAGCCCATAGCTTGCAAACGGCTATAAGCCACAAGGAAACCGAGCAAATAGACTTCGATCATAACCCAGGGGCCCAAATGCATGAGCAGCGCATAAAGACCGGCAGTCCAACGCGGACGGCGCTTGAAACGCAAAGGTGCGAGCACGGCAAAAGTGCCGACAATTTTTAGAAAAGGCATGCAAACCGTGGTCAGGAAAACAAAGGTGGCCAGAATCCAATAACCCTGATCGTCGAGGGTCAAGGGGCCCGTGCTGAGCATGCCCGTGCGAAAATCGCCATAAACACCCAGATTCAGCATCGGCGTGCTGACGCTCAGCAGGTAGAAGAATCCCGCCGTTACCGTCCAGGCCAGACCGTTATCGAGAGAATTCTTTTTCACCTGCCGCAAAATATTGCCGCAGCGTACGCAACACATATTCATTCCCACCTCGGGCGCGCCGAGACGGTTCAGCAATCCGCAGTCGGAACATTCCTGTACGATCCTGAAAGCTGGGGAAAGGGAGGAGTTTTGCATTGCGCACAAAAAACGATGAACTTTCACGTTGCCATCATACAAGTAAAAACGAATAAAGTAAGGTTTCTGTCATCCTGTTTCGGCGTTGGTGTATCTTAGTCATGCGGGGATATGATTACGCCTCATGATCGAGATACCAGGGAACGTTGACGACCGTGATCCGCTGATCGTCGCGCAGCAAGAGGGCGGCTTTGAGGATCGTCGGCGTTTGGTTATGCAGAAAGTAATCATACCAAGGCCCTCCCATCAATTCGGGAACGACGATAGCAAGGGTGCGGCCAGCATGTGTTTTTTCGATTTTTTTGATCGTATCGAAAAGAGGATGGAAAAAACGGCGATAGGGGGATTCGACGACAATCAGACGGGGAATGGGTTTGTCTTTTAGCCTGAGTGGCTCTTCGACATAGGTGTGCCACTGGCTTTTCAGATTGTTCGCGTCGTTATCATCGCTGTTAATGTGAACTGCTATAATATCCGAGGACATTTCCAGCGCAAAACGCAAAGCTTTGCGCGTCGTCGCATTCCACCGCTTGACGACGATCACGACGACGGGCGGCTGCAGATCTTCGAGATCCACAGGCAAAACGCAGGCCATTCGCTTCTCGACATAGGTATAATGTCTTTTGATAAGTAGAAAAAACCAGAACAGGGAAGCTATCAGCATAAGGGCGATCCACGCGCCGCTGCTGAATTTCATAATCATGACGATGAACAGGACGATGCAGGTTGACACGGCGCCGACACCGTTGACGAGCATCGAGAGTTTGTTCCCTTTACTGTCCGTGGCGGGTTGCTTCAGCCAATGCGCGACCATTCCCGCTTGCGAAAGCGTAAAGGCGGCGAAAGCGCCAATAGCGAAAAGGGGAATAAGGCGATCGGTAATGCCGTCGAAAATAACCAGCAACGCGCATGACATCGCAGCAAGCCCGATGACGCCTTCCGAATAAACCAACCGGCGGCCACGAATGGCAAAAGCGTAGGGCAGGAAATTGTCCGTGGCGAGCAGGCGGCATAAACGCGGAAAACCGGCGAAGCTGGTATTGGCCGAAAGGCATACAATGGATATGACGCTGCCCATCGTTACATAATAAAAAATGCCGCGCCCTGCGACGGCTGCCGTCAGTTGCGATAGAATGCTTTGATAACCCGCGCTATCGGGATCGGTTGCCCCGATGCCATAGGTACGGCACAAAAAGGCGATACCTGCCAGAAGCAGGCAAAGGATAAAAATAACGCCGGTCAGTGTGCGCTGGGCGTTACGCACTGCCGGTTCTTCGAATGCGGTAACGCCGTTGGAGATCGCCTCGACACCCGTCATCGCGGTGCAGCCATTGGCAAAGCTGCGCAAAAGAAGCCAGAAGCTTACGCCCACGGCTGCAATCGGCATGGAAGGAGGCACCTCGACCGCGAGAGGATGACCGTGGCTTAACAGCGATTTCGCGATGCCGATGATAATGACCGCTCCGAGCGTGCCGACGAAAAGATAAGTCGGTATGATAAAAACCGTGCCGGATTCACGGATGCCGTGCAGATTGACGAGGGTAATGATGCCCAAAATGAGCAGGCAAAGAGGCAATATATAAGGATGCAGCATGGGCGCGACGGAAACCAGAGCCCCTACTCCGGCGGCGATACCGACGGCGACGTTCAATGTATAATCGAGTATCAATGACGCGGCGGCGATCAGGCCAAAACGCACGCCGAGATTTTCTTTCGCCACGGTGTAAGACCCGCCGCCGTTAGGATAGGCGGCAATTGTCTGCCGATAGGAAAAATAGACGATGACGAGCAACGCAATGATAATCAGCGTAATAGGCAAGATATAGGTGGTGCCGAGAGCGCCGAGTGCAAGCAAAACCGTTAAAGCAGCCTCGGGCCCGTAAGCCGCCGACGAAAGCGAATCCAACCCCAGCATAGGAATTCCGGCGAGCGCGCCGACTTTCTGGCTGCCCTCCTCGGAAGTTGCGAGGGATCGCCCCATAATCTTGCTGTAAAGAGACATTGCAGCCTTTTCTCCCTTCTCAGGCATAAGGAGAATTGAATAAAGATTTGTTAAGAAGCGTGAAGGATGGGATTAGTGCGAGCCGGACATAGCACCAACGGCTTCGATCATGACTTCAATATTTGCCACGCCCGCTTTTTCAAACTGCAAAGTCAGGGGCATCATATCGCCCTCCTTGAGAGGTTGCTTGAGGCCAAAAACCATTAAGTGAATGCCGTTCGGGCGCAGCGAGACGGGCTCGTTCGGCTCAAGGGTAAGCGCATCGAGTTTCTGCATTCTGGCGATATTGTTATCTTTGACAATTTCGTGGATTTCGACTTTCTCGGCCAGAGGAGTCGAAGCGCCAATCAATCTGTCCTGATCCTTGCCCGTATTCAGAAGAGGAGCATAAATTGCCGTCGTCGTGGAACCCGGCGGTGTCGCCCTTGCCCAGATATGACCGATATGGATATCGCCTTGCTGATAACTGTGTGCCCAAGCGACGCCGCCGAACAAAATTGTGGCGGCGCATAGGACAACGGCAAGTAATTTCACGATTCTCTCCCCGAATATTTTTATAATCGCCGGACTATATCATATTATCGGGTCTTTGTGACCAGTGTTATTGAGCCGTATTAGTACTGGGCGGCGGAGCCTGAATACGCTGCCGCATGACATCCAGAAGCCCGTCGATTTTTCCTCCGTCACGCTGGATGATCGAGGAATATTCCTGGCGTTGAGTGACGCTCTGGCTTACGCCTTCGACAATCACATCGACGATGCCAAACTTGCCGTCTTTCTCCCGCACGCGCCAATCGATATTTGTCGGCGGGGAACCGTTGGGATGAGTGACTTGACTACTGACGATGAAATCCTGGTCGCTTTCTGAGTGGACGTTTTTTACCTGAAAACCTTCGCCGGAATAAAAAGTCATGCGGTCGCCGTAAATTTTGACGACAAGCTTCTCGAACAACCCCATATATTCCTGTTGCTGCGCCGGGGTTGCGCCATTCCAGGCGCTTGCGATCACGAAATGCCCGATCGTTTTCAGATCAAAAGCGTTGCGCAGAAAATCGTGATATTTGTCGTCGCGCTGCTGCTGCGTCAGGCTTTTGTCGGCGATGACGGCGATAGCGCTGTTGCCGAGATCCTGAATGAATTTTCCTGCTGGCTGCTGTTGAGCCTGTTCAGGCGCCATCACCTGAGCCCGGCCCGCAGAGGGCATCCACGCGCCCAGAATAATTTGGAAAACAAGGATAAGATAAGTTTTTCGCAGAAATTGACGCATTGCTGACTCCATACGGTAGAAGAGATAAATTTCCTCGACCTCATATGGGTAGCCAGATTTGGTGATAAGGATTTGACCTTCGTCAAATGATTGCAAAATCGAGCAAAGAAAGATCTGTTTGTTAGCACTAAATTCTGGAACTGTAAAAACCGAGTATCGTTAAAACTCAGCTTACCGGAAAATCTTTTGGCCTTATTCCTTTTTTGCGCCCGAGAAACCTCCCGGCATCGGAAGGACTATCGTTGACGAGCTTCCACCCCCCGACATGACTTGCGGCATTTGTCCATTCCACTGCAAAGCGGCTTTGGCCTGCAAATACTGCACATACCGTTCCGGCGAACCAAAAGGTTTTATTTCGGCATCCAGCCGCGCTTCCTGACCTGCGCCTTCCAGCGTTAGCTGTGTTTTATTCGCCTCGGCCTCAAGGCGCACGGATTCAGCGCGGCCTCGTGCGGCTTCAATTGCGGAATCGGCATCGCCCTTGGCTTGGATGACGCGCTGATCGGCCTCAAACTGCTTGGTGCGCTTGGTGTTCTCCGCAGCTACAGCTTCGTTCTTGGCGCGAACCGCGTTCTCGTTGGAAGCCATAAACGCGTCGGAAGGCTTGATGCTGGCGATCTGCAAACTATGCGGCTGAATGCCAAAAAGCTCTTCGACTGATTTGGAAATTGAATCTTCGATTTGCGTCTGAATATCTACGCGATTCAAATTGACCGAAACCATGTTTTGCGTGGCAAACACGCGAGAGGCGCGATCTTTGGCAACGGGAATAATCTGACTTTCAATATCGGTATTACCCGAACGCCCGATTTCGTACATGACATGGTTTACCTTGTCGTCAGGAATCGTGTAGTTGAAGTTGAGATCAAGCGTGACTTTCTGGTTATCGACCGTTGTCACATCAAAAGGCGGGATATGCAAAGTGGTCAAGCTAACCTGAACGCGGTCGACGACATCAACGAGCGGCAATTTGAAGTGCAGACCCGGCATGATGGGCTTTATTTGCTGCACAACGCCGAAGCGACGTACATTGCCGCGTTCCGTGGGGTTAATCGAATAGACCGAGTCGCTCAGCAAGAAAAAAACGACCGCGGCTATGGCGCCAATTTTTGCCATCCTGACAACTTCTTTTTTGTGCTGTTCCAGATTGACTACATTGACCATTGTCGCCCCCATCGCATTTATTGATCATCTTAGATGTGTGCATAATCTAAAATTATCAATAAACCGTGAAGAAGTCAGTGGAAACATGATTAGCCTTTAAGGTCATGCCCCACCCTCACCTCTCCCGCATCGCCTGAGACATATGCTTTTTAATGGGCGAGAGGAGATAAGATATAATATGCCGCGACCCGGTTTTGATCTCAACGGTGACGGCCATGCCGGGGGATAAGGTCACAAGCCGGTCGTCGATTTGCATTTGGGTTGTGTCGAGAGAGACGCGGGCCATATATATCAGTTCCTGGCCTTTGGGTTCGCTCGTGTCGTTTTCGGCTCCGGTTTGTTGTTTATCGTTTTCGGAACTTTGCGGTTTATCGCGAGTGACGGCGTCTTGGGAAACGGTCATGACTTTGCCGTTCAGGAGACCGTAACGGGTGAAGCTGAAAGTATCGACCTTTACAGCGGCGTCCTGACCGGTATGGATGAAGCCGATGTCTTTGTTAGAAACGGTTGCTTCGATTTCCAAATGGCTGTCGGCAGGAACGACGGACATCAGGATTTGCGCCGGGGTAACAACACCTCCTTCAGTGTGCACAGCAAGTTGCTGCACCGTGCCGTCAACAGGGGCGGTCAGCGTTTGCAGGCGGTATTTCTGCGCGGCCTGAACAAGCTGCTCATGCAGGCTGGAGGCTTTTTGTTGCGCCTCATCGAGATCGGAAAGATTTTTGTGCTGATATTCGGCTTCGGCCTGTTTGCGCTGCTGTTCCAGAGACGCGACTGCCCCTTGCGCTTCGGCGAGGCGGCCTTTCTGGACTTGGGCTTCCTGCTGATGTTCGATCAAATCCTGCTGGGCGCTATAGTAATCGAGTTTTGACCCATAGCCTTTATCGACCAGGGATTTTCTGGCTTCGGCGCGCATGGCAAGAAACGGGATGCTTTTCGTCAGTTTATCGATTGTGGATTTAACGGCGGCTTCGTTGCCATTCTGCTGCGCGATTTGCTGGTTGAGGCTGTCAAGTTTGGCTTTAATCTCGCGCACCTGATTGATGAGCATGTTTTTCTGCGTGGCAATTTGCGCTTCGCTTGCTTCAGGCGGCGAGACAAAGGAAGTTTCAGCGTTGCCGGTCAGATTGAGGGACGCCTTCAAACGGGCTGCGTCCAGTTCCGCCTCGGTATATTCTTTCTGCAAGCGGTCGCGTTCTGCTTCCGTGACGGTAGAGTCAATCTCGATCAAAACATCGCCCGCTTTGACGGTTTGGCCGTCCTGCACATGAATGGCGCGAACAACGCCGGATTCGAGCGGCTGAATGACCTGCGTTCGTCCCGTCGGCACAATCTTGCCGGGAGCGATCGCGATAATATCGACAGTGCCGATGCTTGCCCATATCAAGGCGATGGCAAAGAACAGGATAATCGTTCCGGCAATTGCGCGGCTTGCGGGCGACGGCGGTTGTTCGACGATTTCCAGCGCGGCGGGGAGGAATTCGGTTTCATCGGTGGGGCGCTGCAAAAAATGGGGGAGCGCGCCGTCTTTCCACTGTTCGACCGTCGTTGCAAATTGTTCTTTGGTCTTGGATGACACGCTGCGTTCAAAAAGAGCGTGGCAACAGCGCAAGGCCCAATCGCCAATATCCTGGAAAATACGGTGAAAGGACGGTTTAATTGGCATTGGAAACTCCCTGCATGCGCCACAAGGAGGCATAGCGGCCATTGGACTGGAGGAGCTGGTCGTGGCTGCCGTCTTCGACGATGCGGCCTTTCTCGATTGTCAGAATGCGGTTGCTGTCACGAACGGCGGACAGGCGATGCGCAACGATCAGAACCGTGCGGCCTTTGACGATGCTGCGCATATTATCCTGAATGATGCGTTCACTTTCGTAATCGAGGGCGCTGGTGGCCTCATCAAAAATCAGAATGCGGGGGTTCATGACAAGGGCGCGGGCTATGGCGATACGTTGCCTTTGCCCGCCCGACAGATTCGCACCTCGTTCGCCGACATTGGTGTCATAGCCTTGGGGCAGTTCAAGAATAAAATCATGCGCGCCTGCCAGTTGCGCCGCATTGATGATTTGCTCGATAGGCATACCGGGATCGGCCAGCGCGATATTGTCGCGGATAGAGCGATTGAAAAGAACGTTTTCCTGTAGCACAACGCCAACCTGCCGCCGCAGCCACGATACATCGACCATTGCCAGATCGACGCCGTCGATCATCACCCTGCCGCTTTCGGGCACATAGAGCCGTTGGACAAGCTTGCTGAGCGTCGATTTGCCGGAACCGGAGGGGCCGACAATGCCGACGACTTCGCCTTCCTTGATATGGATATTGATGTCGTGGAGGATTTCCGGGCCGTCGACTTTGTAGCGGAAAGTTACATGCTCGAAGGATATGCGGCCTTTGATGTCCGGCAACGAAGTGCGTCCGGGCGAGAACATGGGCTCCGGTTGCGTATTGAGAATATCGCCCAAACGAGCCACGGAGAGCCGCGCCTGATGGAAGTCCTGCCACATTTGTGCCAAGCGCAAGACCGGCTGAGACACCCTGCCCGCCAGCATGTTGAAGGCAACCAATTCACCAACCGACATATTGCCATCCATAACGGCCTTGGCTCCGAAGAACAGCAACACCGCTGTTGTCAGTTTATTGACAAGCTGAACGCCCTGACTCGCCCAGTTGCCGAGATTGCCGACCTGAAAGCTGGATTTCACATAACCAGCCAATTGCTCTTCCCACTTGCGCTGCATCTGAGGCTCGACAGCCATTGCTTTAAGCGTTTCGATACCGGTGATGCTTTCGACAAGAAAGGATTGGTTTTCAGCGCCGCGATTGAATTTGTCGTTCAGGCGCATACGGAAGACGGGCGTTACCAAGACCGAGATCGCGATATAAAAAGGAAACGAACATAAAACGAGGATCGTCAGCGACACTGAATAATAAGCCATCACGGCGAGGAACACAAAAGTGAAGAACAGATCGATCACCAGCGTTAAAGCCGAGCTGGTCAGGAAGTTACGGATATTTTCTAATTCGCGCACACGGGCAACACTGTCCCCGGCGCGGCGGGATTCAAAATAGGCGATAGGCAATGCGACTAAATGGCGGAAAAGCCTTGCGCCCAATTCAACGTCAATCCGGCTCGTCGTATGTGAAAAAACATAAGTTCTGAGCGCTGTGAGAACACTTTCAAAAACCGCGACAGAGACAAGGCCAATGACAAGAACGTTCAAAGTCGTCATGCCACGATGCACAAGCACCTTGTCGATGATAACTTGAAAGAATAGCGGCGAGATCAGTGCGAACAACTGTAAGAAAAACGAAGCCAGCAGCACTTCCGTCAATAAATGACGGTATTTGTGCATCGCTTGCAAGAACCAGGTTACATCGAAGCGGCGCGCAAGCTCTCCCAACCCGGCGCGGCGCGTCATCAGGATGATACGCCCGCTCCATTGCGCCTCGAACTCCGTGCGGGTCATATTCTGCGGACGGTTGACGGTAGGGTCTTGGATCAGGATTGCTTCTTCACCAGCTATTTTGGCAAGGATAAAGAATGTGCCGTCAGTTCTTTCGACAATGGCGGGCAGCGATGTTTTAAGGAGCCTCTTCCACGAACTCGTAATCTCCCGCGCTTTAAGGTTCATTTCCTTGGAGCTGCGCAGCATCTCGGTAACGCCGACTTTTCCGGCAAAGCGATGAGAAAATTGTTTCGGATCGGCGGCGATGCCATGAAAACGCAACATCATGACGAAACAGGCAAGGCCAGTATCGACGGTAGGAGCAGCAGGTGCGTTATCTTGCGTCATTCAAACCGACCTTAATTATTCTGCACTGAATCGTCTTTGTGTTCCTTGATATACATATCCTCGTCGCCATTGCCAAACCCTATCCATTTGGCGTGGTTATCGTCATAGTGCTTTTCCGGATTGTAGGGCGTAAGCGGCAGATGCCATGTCTCGGCGGTCAGCTCGCCGATGGCAGATTTGATCTGTAACACGGCTATATTTCGGTCATGATCCGATTTTGCCAGATCGGTCTTGGCGTCCAGCAATTCCTGTTCGGCGTTCAGCACATCGAGAATGGTTCTGGTTCCGACATCCGAATCCGCCTTGACGCCTTCAAGCGCGTGGGAAGCCGCTTCGATTTCAAGCCTGTCCGCTTTGATAGCCGCGCTGGTCGTCAGCAAGGTCTGCCACGCATTACGGGCGGATTCATGAGCATGATGCCTGGCTTCTTCCAACTCCATGCGACGCTGCACCGATGTTTGCCGCGCTTCACGGACATGGGCATAATCCGTGCCTGCGTCATAGAGCGGGATTTTTAACTGAAGCTCCACCTGGCTTTGATCCTCACGACCCGGCGTTATGGCGCTTTGCCCATAATTGCGCGACGAACCGGCGACCAGATTGACTTCCGGCATCAGACTGCCTTTGTTCAGCTCGATCTGCGCATCCGCCTGATCGAGCGCATATTGGGCGGCGATAACGCCTGGATTGCGTGTTTCGGCGATATGCAGGATTTCATCCAAATTATCCGGCTTATCAAGAACGACATGTGCCTTTGCCAATGACGCCGGCTCCATGCCTACAAGGCGTATAAACGCATCACGGTCAGCTTGCAGCGTATTTTCGGTTTGCAGGCGGGTGACTTCGGCACGGGCGATACGCGATTCGGATTGTTGAACATCGGTCTGGGTAAGATCGCCGACCTGGGCGCGCACCTTTGTCTCTTCCAGTTTTTTATGGAGAACCGTTTCATAAGCGTCTTCAAGGCTAAGATTTTCCGTATCGCGGATAATGTCTAAAAACGCCGTTGCCGTATCGAGCATCAGTTTCTGCTCGGCATCTTCCAATTGCGCGCGCCCGGCCATAACCTGCTTCTTGGCCGCATCAGTCTCAAACACCGTGCGAAAACCGCGAAAGATGGGCTGCGTCACCTGCACGCCATAGCTTGTCGTATCAGCCCCGAAATTGGCGCTGTCGACAAATTGTTGCGACGGAATGCGTTGATAGGTTTTGCCGACGCTCGATGTCGCATCGATGCTGGGCCGCCAATGGCTAAGGGCAACAGCAACGCCTTCATCCGTTGCCCGCAATTTAGCCCGCTCGGCTTCAAGCGAGGGATTGTTTTGGTAAGCATAGGTCAACGCCTGCTCAAGCGTCACATATTCGGCTTGTGCGGGATTGATAAAGCATAGTGAGATTATGGGGACGCATAAAAGGCGTAGCAACTGCTTCAATTGAACCACCAATGGCAATAGTTCTTTTGAAAACAACTAGCACGGTCACCCTTTACAATTTATGAAAGGCAAACGAGGCGGAATGCGCCTTTAAACCCTTAATTATTGTTAATTTTTAATGATGCCAACTCGCCGCGATAACGCTTTGCAGAGCGGCATTTGTCGGCATCGTTGTCGCGGTCAAGGGGTTGAAGGCTTTGTTCGCAGATGAATAGGTCGCCATCGCGGTAACAAGTTGGGCGACCTGGCTGTCGAGCAATGTTAAGCCGCCTGCTGTGATGCTTCCGACCTGGGCGCTGGCATTGGTGCCGAACCAGCCCGCGACCGTGATCTGGTCTCTCGTGCCGAGCAGATCGATTTCCAGATTATTGCCGCTTCTCTGGAACCACAGTTTTTCGTCGGTGACGCCCGACAAGAACTCGATTGTGCCATTGGCCGTTTTGCCACCGGTGACTGCGTTGTTGATGGTCGTGTTCTCGGCATTCGCGCCGAATTCGTAAGTGTCGTTGCCACCACCACCGTTCAGCGTGACGTTGTTGCCGGTACCTGCGATGAACGTATCGTTGCCGGTGCTGCCATTGACGGTAAGACTGCTTTCGCTGTTAAGAGTCAGGTTGGTTGCAGCATCAAGTTGGACGATGTTGATATTGGCATCCTTGGCGTTCATTACCGCCGTACCACCGCCGGTGATTTCCAGGGTGTTGATGCCCGTGCCGCCATTGACAAGAACCCCAGCATTCGCCGCGCTGGCGATGATGCGGTCATTGCCGCCTTCGCCATTCACGGTCTGGCTGGCAGCGCCGACTGTGATGGTATCGGCGTTGCTCGTGCCATTGATGACAAGGTTCGCGGTGTTGTTGGCGGTGAAGACGTAATTGGGCTGGGCGCACAAAGCCTCCAGATTAACCGTATTTATGCCCGTGATATTTCCGCCCATCGTCACGATACCGCCGCCGGTGATATCAAGCGTGTTTTTCCCGCTGATGCCCTTGATCGTGGCGCCGATCGTGCTTGAGGTTTCATAGAATGTATCGGTGCCGCTGCCGCCATTGACCGTTTCGGCATTGCTGCCGAGATAGACGGTGTCGTTGCCGGTGCCGAGATTGATGATATCGCTATTGTTGGCTCCATAGATCGTGATGCCGGCTGCATTGAGGTTCTTGGCATTAATCGATGTATCCGAAAGGACATTGACCGTCGCATTCAGGCCGCTGCGCAGATAGACAGTCTGGTTCGTACCCGCGATAGTGGTGAGTCCACTTTGATAAGCGGCCTGGCCTTCCTGCGCCGTAATGACGGAGATGCCAGTCAGGGTCGCCGGTGTGGCGAGATTGAAGGTACCTGCGCCTTGCAGTTCCAGTGTGTTGGTGCCGCCCGTGCCGCCGTTGATCTTGTCCCCAGCCACAAGCGTGCCGTTGGTTGCGATAATCGTATTGTTGCCCGCATTGCCATTGATCGTGACGGCTTTGGTCGTGAGCGTATAAGTCTGCCCGGCGGGAGGCGGAGGGGGGGCAGCGACATTGACCGTGATGGTCAAGGTTTCCGGAGCAAGCGCGCCGGAATAGCCACTGGCATTCGATCCGGTCGAGTTCAGGGTAATCGTCTCGACATAGGTTCCGGCGGTGGTGGCATTGAATGTTACGGTAGGAGCAACATCCGACTGACCGGCGGCAAGACCGGAGAAGGCACTGAAACCGCTTAGCGTAAAAGCGCTGGATGACGAGGTGACAAAATTGCCGGACAAAAGATCAGACGGCCCGGTCACGTTATTAAGAACGCCGAGATCAAAAACCGAACTGCCCCCACCCGCCGCAAGATTAAGAGTCAGCGCATAAGCATTCCCATTTTGCGTCAAAGTGCCAGCGCCCGAAACTTTCTCCATCGATGCCTTGGCATAATTATCGACGGTCGCATTCACGGCCACCGTCTGCTGGCCGATGCTGGTCGCTGAAAAGCCGTCCACGCCCGTGCCGTCCGAAGCAAGCGCCAAAGTTACATCGCCGGAGATGACGCCCGCTTGCGCCGTAGAGATACCAACCGTAATCGCATTGCTGCTCGCTTGTGCCGCGATGTCGCCGGTCGAGCCGGTCGCCGTAATACCGCTGGTCGTTCCCGCAACGCTTGCGATCAGATTCTCCGAATAGCCGTCATTGGCCGCGCCATTGGTAATCGCCAAAGTCTCGTTCAGCGTACTGCCGACATGCACAATGACATTCGTCGGCAAAGCCGCAACAGAAGCCGTCGCCTCGCGATACACTGTGCCAGTGACATCGACCGTTTGATCCGCAAGATTGTGAACACCGTTGGTATCGACGCCGGTGCCGTCGGATTTGAAGTTCAACAACACCGAACCGCTTTGCACGCCAGCCGTACCTGTGCCCAACCCCACATGAATATCCGTGGCATCGGTGCTGCTGTCGCCCAGAAGACTGAAAGACCCCGAACCCGTCGCATCGCCGGACACAAGTCCGATGGAACCGTCGAGCAATTCAGCCACAGGCAACGCGCTGTTGGTGATGCTCAAAGCCTCACTCACCGTCGATCCTTCGCGCACATTGCCGAAATTGACGGTCGGAATGTTATTAACCACGGGCGCATTATTGATCGTCGCCTGCGCAAGACTAACCGAGGGAGTGCCGGACACCAACGAGGCTATCGTCTGCGCGTTCCAAACCGTTCCATTGGCAAACTGAATACTGGTCGGCTGATAATCCGCTCCAAGAAAATAATTTTGAATCGTGATCGGGTCGGTGCCAAATGCCAGCACAAGATCATTGCCCGATTGGGAAGCCGTGACGCTCGAAGGCAAGACATTGCTGGCGAATTGCAGCACATTCTGGCCGTTATCCGTATGATAATCGTCAATCGTATAATTGCTGGCGCTGACGGCATTGGCGAAATTAAAAGTGTTGTTGCCGCCGTCGACAATCATCGTGTCGTTACCTGCACCCGCAACGAATGTTGTGCTGCCGAAACCGCCATACATCACATCGCCCTCGCCGCTTCCAGCAATCAATGTATTTTGTCCGCTACTGTCAGAGGCATCCAGAACATCATTGTTGCCGTTTCCTGCGGTCAGCGTGTTGTTGCCAAAACTGCCTGATGCATCCAGCGTATCGCCAGATCCATTGCCTGCTGTCAGCGTATCATTGCCAAAATCGCTAGAGGTCAGGATTTCGTCGTTGGCATCATTCCCGATCAGCGTCGTGCCGGCGTCGGTACCGGCAGACAAATTCACATCTGCGCTGCTTATCCCCTGAATGCTATAGGTACCGCCAGTCGCCGCTGTGATTGTGCCGTTGTTAATAACATTGCTGAATCCATCAAGTTCCGTCGCATTCAGGATAACGTCACCGTATATCTCCAGAGTCTGCACGCCGGTAACTGTTGCGCCGCTGATGTCGCCGGAGACTAGTAGTGTGTTGCCGCTGCCTGCGCCTTCAACCACCGAGCCCGCAGCCAATCCGTTATACTCACCATTGTCCCCAATAGCACCGCTGAACGCGACAAACGTGTCTCCGCCAGTACCGCCGACCAGCGTATCGACGCCACCGCCTTCGGTCAGGATGTCGCCCACGCCGTTACCCGCTTGCAACGTGTCGGTGCCGAACTCGCTGGCGATTAGTCCCTGGCCATTTTGATCATTGCCGATTAACGTCGTGCCAATCAAGTCGGTGGCGAAAAGGGCGTTAAAAGTGTCGGAGGATCCACTAAGGTTGTACGTCCCACCCGTTGCCGCGTATATGAGGGGAACATCGATCACGCTGAACAGACTCAATTGAGCCTGCGTCAAAGTTACTGCGGGAGCGGAATTATAAGCAAGCAGCTCCTGAATGTCGGTGATCGTGTCTTGAGATATATCTCCGCTGGCAACCAGAATGTTATAGGCCTGCCCCTGTGTTTGATAGGGGTTGCCATTAGAATCGTAATCCGTAATCGTTGCCGTACTCTGCCCCGCCACAACCGCGCCGGGGCCGCTATCGGGGGAATAAAATACTTCGGCAGCGCTATTGCTTGTTTGGTCAACGGTACCAGTTACGGCATACGCCGTGCCCGTGGGATTAAGGGAATTGAAATTATCCGTCTCCAATTGCGCCGCGGTCAGCGGATCGTCGATTTGACCGAAAAATGTTAAGAGTGACTGCTCAGCAGTGCCAGTCCCAACAGCAATGTTCGCGAGACTCAAGTCTTCCGTGCCACCGGTATTTATAACGGCACCATCCGATAGTTTAACGGTTCCGGCACCGGAGTTGCCTTGATCAAAGGTGAGTAGAGCGCCATTGTTTTGCTCGTACACGGAAAGAGTACCGGCTGCGCTCTGATTACTATTGGCCAACGTAACAAGCGTTCCCGTTACGGCATTGTAAAGATAATTCACTCCCGCGCCAATCGCGGCCAGAGGGGCCGCAACTGCGGAAGCCACAGCCGTCACGCCAACTATCGTTTCTTCCCCGGCGGAAAGAATGGCATTAATCGCTGGGCCATCAAGATAATTTATGCTGGCCGCGCCCGATAACGCTATACTATATCCCGCACTAAGAGTGGCTGCGCTGCCCGCCAACAGACCTGATATAATAGCGCGAGAATCCGGCGTGTCGGGCTGAAGCGGGATTCCTGCATCCGTGAAATAGGCTGTATCCCCCAAAGCCGTCCGCGCAAACAAGGTTCCGCCCCAAACCGCATAATCAAGCGTAACTCCCGCCGGCGCAAATGTTTGTAGCGTTCTCACAGCAGTACCAGCATCATAATCCACAATGTTTGCTATTGAGAAATTTTCTTGATCATTTAGCACATATTGATTGCTTTGAAGCGCCGCAAACACAGTCTTGGCAATAGCGTTTGAGGCCTGTTGCATCTCAGCATTTGTGATAGTCGCACCCTCGCTTGCGGCAGCAGCTTCCGTATAATTCCAAATATATGTTGCCGCCGCAGTGGGAGTAGAGGTGTATTGTTCCGTGTTGATGCCAGCCGCCTGAGAGAACCAATATTGAACATCAGGATTGACATTGCCGTTTGCGACTATGTCGCTATAAATCGCATTATAGGCGTTTGCATAATTGATGTTATTCGTACCCGGCCCATCGGCAACCGCAATATTTATAAGGTTGATCGTATTCTGGCTGAGGGTAAGTGTGGTCATTTTTTATCTCCGGTTAGAGTAAATGAATTTATAAGAGTACGAAAACCCGCATCGATTTGTTCGGCATCTTGCAGTTGCTCTTCAGCGGAGCGGCCATTGAGAATGTATTCCAATACATTTTGATTGGGCAAACGAGAGTGATTGCTGCACACAGCATGAGTAACGTCTGAGATTATGCACTGAATAACCAAGGTATGCCCATTGGCATGTTTCCGGTATGTTTCTATACGTGCGTTATCTGGGCCCGTTTCATACAATTCAAATCCATATGGCCCGGCTTTTGGTGTCTGGCTGTGGAACTGGCTGCTTGCATTATGGAAAGCCTCATCATCCGACACGGCAGTCGAGCCGCCGATTATCCCAAACTTGACCGGCATGCATCCGGTAGGCTGCGGTAGTGGCGGCAATTTCATGCAATCTTTCGTAGAATCTTTAAGCGGTTCGAAATTGGGGTAGGTCACTTTAAAGGCCACTAAGATCTGGGAACCGCCAGCCCAGTTACTCATACCAACGATATAATTTCTTGGCACCCGGTAATTGACTCCGCCAATGCTAAAATCGATTGGCGCGACATCAATTGAAGATTTGTCATTGAGCGTTTGGGATTTTTTCCAAGTATCCGCAAAGCGCGGATCGTTGCTCAGACCTTGGGCGCACAAGCTTGATGTATGGGCAAGCAACCCCACGACCCCGATCAGAAAAAATATATGGCGTGCAAAACTGTTTCTCATAATCATCCGCTTCTGATCTGGTTTCGTCACTGCGCCTCCAAACTATTTGCCAGGTCTCGTTACCTAGCCAGCGCAGCATCTCCACAGATACATCAATATGATTCGTCTCAGAAAAGCTCGTCTAAAATAATTTCCCATATATTCTCATTAAAGTCATTAAAATTTTCGTAATATATTCTCATAAAAGTTATTAAAATTTTTCGTAATTTTGCTTGATTAACAAACCGTTAGGGTTAACATCGCGTTCACCAAATAGACCGCCGAGCAGCGGCTGTGTGCGACCTGACACATAGGGGACAGAACGTACCGGACACATGGGTTACACTTTTTGCCTAACATTTAGGCAGGAGGTGGCGATGCCATGGAAGGACGTTACAATAATGGACGAACGGATACGCT
>JBAVWC010000307.1:0-14582 GCA_049697595.1 Alphaproteobacteria bacterium | reverse complement strand
TAAACGCCGCGCTATGTTTCTTTCGTGTGTTCGCCATCTCTATCCCCTTGGTTCTTCACCATTATAGGGGCGATACCACACCTTAGCTCTAGGCTCAAATCTGTCCAGTTTTTGCCATCCACCTCACAATTGCCGCAACGTGGAAGGCGGCAATGATTCCGTCATCAAAAAGCCTGTTTCTATGCCCTTTTCCTGCCGGTAAATTGCGGCGAGGGAAGGATTGGCAATCCTATGTTCATGTTCCCAATTCTATCCAACCAGGCCTGACAGCATACATTTTTCTTCATCTATTATTCTGCGTAGATTTATTTTGTGATCTTGTTCTCGTTTCATTTCTGACAATACGCGGCCCACTCATCCATCAAAAGGCGGCGTTTCTCGAACAGATCGGTACGAAGATAGGCGGCTTTGACTTTATTCTGAATCGTATGCGCGAGGGCCATTTCGACGACCTCGTCTGGGTATTCGGTATTCTCGGCAGCCCAATCTCTGAATGTCGAACGAAACCCATGCACAGTGATGTCGCCACGCAGCTTCATACGCTTCAACAAAGCCAACATGACGGCATTGGAAAGAAATCCGTCACCCTTTGCATTCGGGAAGATATATGGGCATGTGTCGTCTGCTCCTTCAATATCGTCTCTTTCTTGTTTCAGGTCTTTCAGGATAGCAAGAACCGGTTCCGTCAGAGGAACTCGGTGTTCTTTCTTTCCGGCCTTCATGCGTTCGGCTGGAACAGTCCAGACCTTGCTCTTGAAATCAATTTCATCCCACGTCGCGCCAAGAACCTCGTTGCTACGCGCCGCCGTCAAGATGACCAACTTGAGCGCGGTGGCTCCTTTGCCTTCTTGCTTATCCAGCGACTTCATGAATGCTCCAACCTTGGCATAGGGCAGAGCGGCAAAATGTTCGACGTTAATCAGCTTGTTGGGACTGGCCAGAAGATTATCCAAATGTCCACGCCAACGCGCAGGGTTTTCTCCCTGCCGATAGCCTTTGACCTTTGCCCAATCAATGATGCTTTCGATACGGCCACGCAGACGCTTGGCGGTTTCGGTCTTCTCTTCCCAAATCGGCTGGAGAACCTTTAGCACCAGATCGGTATCGACGACCTGAATCGGCAACTTACCGATGGTGGGATAGGCGTGTTTTGCCAAAGCCTGATTCCATTGATCGGCATGGCGTTCCTGCTTCCAACTTGCTTTATGGGCGTCAATGTAGGCAGTCGCGCAAGCCTCAAACGTCGTGCCTTTGGTAGCTGCTTGCCGAGCCGCCGCAGCTTCGTCTTTCTTGGCATCAAGGGGAGTAATGCCGTTGAGAAGCATTGTCCGGCACTTTTGGGCTTTTGCCCTCGCATCGGCGGCGGAAACCGTGTGTAGTGGCCCCAATCCCATATCATGGGACTCGCCATGCCGCATATATCGGAACAGCCAAGACTTGTATTCGCCGTCGCCCCTAATTTGCAAATACAGATTACCGCCGTCAGAATAGATGCCATCTTTCTTGAGTCTGGTCACCGCCAAATTGGACAGTTTGTTGAGTTTGCTGGCCATAAATGCTCCTATCTCTACCCATAAACCTACCCATAAATGATACTCTGTCGAGAGGACATGTCAAGATATGTCCCGACACATGACTTTCGAGAAAAGCCTGTAAAACATGGTAAATTATGAATTAAATCTGTCTCCTGACATACCGTGAAATATTGGTTTGCAGGACGTAGGGGACGCCAATCAGGTATGAATCCGAGTACCTGTCCATTGGGGTCTATTTTGCCGTTGGCGGCGACGAGGTTTGCCAGCACTTTATTCTCCCCTTTAAGCTTCAATAGATCGCCATTGATGCGGATTTCGCTGACCGTGGCCTTGAGATAGGCGCGGCTGAACGGCGAAGTCTCCGAGAAGCGGCGGTTCAGGACACGCGCTACGGCCTCAATCTTCTGCGGGGTCAGAGTTTGAAGCGGGGTTTGGGTCTGGGATTGCAAAGTGGCCGTTTCTGCCACGATGGTATCTCTCCGGGTCTTGTTTTGCTGGACGCGGGTTTTTAGGCGATCGTCCAGTTCGAGGACACCTTTTTCGATAGCCTCAAACAGCTTGTTTTCGGCTTGTTCGAGTTCCCTTAACTCGGATTCCAGTTTTTTCAGCCTGATTTTATCCTCGCCGCCGTGTCGGTTGGCGTGTTGCCGCATGGTATCGACCACGGCGCGGATATATTCCGGCGTGTAGATTTTGCCCTTGAAGGCGTCCAGCACCAGATTATCGAGTTTATCCATCGGATAGCTTTTGGATTTGCAGGCGGTATCGCCCTTGCTGATACGCGCCGAACATTTGTAATAGCGGTATTGGTTATTTTTGGCCGTCTGCAATACCATCGTGGCATTACAGCAATCGCATTTGAGCAACCCCGTCAGAAGATTGGGCGAAGTCTCGCGGCGCGGAGCGCACATTTTAGGCGTATGTGCTGCCCGTAGTTTTGTCGCCCCGCCAAACAAGTCTTGGTCGATGATCGCCGGAACGGGGATTTTGACCCATTCAGCCTCGTTCTTGATTTGTCGGGTCTTGGAATCCAGCTTGTTGAACACATGCCACCCGGCATAAGTCGTGCCGGACAGGATTTGATGAATGACCTGAACGCGCCACAATTTGCCCCGAATGCGAATATTACCTTGGTTCAGGTGCTTGGCGATTTCTTTCATGCCAATGCGCGGCATGTTGCCTCTGCCGTGGACATAGAGAGCGAAGATTTCCCGTACGATCTCGGCTTCTGGCTCATTGATTGCCAGCTTCTTCTTGATACGGCCACGGGTTCCGGTCTGCCCGGCGTCGATTGTCTGATAACCAAACGGGGCTTTGCTGCCGTTGAAATACCCCTGACGGGCGTTTTCCTGCATCCCGCGCAACGTATGCTTGGCGTTTTCTTTGCTCTGATACTCGTCAAATAGCATAATCATACTACGGTGCATTTCACCCGATGGGTCGTCGCTGGTATTTTGCGTGATGGATTCCACGCGCACCCCATGTTTACGCAATCGCCGTTGATAGATCGCCCCCTCGACATGATCGCGGAAGAAGCGCGAGAAGCTATGAACAACAATCATCTGGAACGGGGATGTTCCTTTCATCGTCGCATCTGCCATCATGTCCTGAAAGGCGGGTCGCTTATCATCGGTCGCTGTCGCGCCGGGTTCAATATATTCTTTGACGACAACATGGCTGTTGCGCTCCGCCCATTGCCGCATCTGGCGCAACTGGTCGGGGATAGACAGTTCGTTTTCAGCCTGTCGGCCTGTCGATACGCGGGCGTAAATGGCTATTTGCATGATATGGCCTCCTGTTCCTGTTTGGCCTTTTCTTCCTCGATAATCAATTCTTCTTCGGCTGCGGCCTCCTTGAGAATCTCAGCATAGTAGGCCAAAAGCAATTGGATTTCTTGCGGGCGCAATTTGTAGCCTTTTTCATTGGGTTTATAGATAATATCAACAAGGGTTTTTTGTTCATCCATAGGGACTCCCTTCAGTTGTTTGACAATGGTGGTCGATCTGTGAATCTCCTCATATTCCGGCTCTGGTAATGACTTGGGCTGTGCTGTGGCAATTGCCCGATGCAATGCCTTGTAATAATCTGCTCCACGCATGGGTGGTTGGAAGGGTAGATTCCTATCAAAGTCATTTTTTATCATTTTGCCTCCTTATGCTGGTGAAGCTAGCTCTGACCAGACTTGAAAAAATCGAGGGGGGTTTTTGCTGCCCCATGCTTCCCAATCCCTGAGCGCCGCTTCTGGCCAGCCCTTGCGGGTTGGGCGTATCGGAAAGATTGGCGACGGGCTGGACGAGCCAATATTGTTCAGCGCCGAATGGGTGATAACTGCCCTGACTCTCACGCTGCCATCCGCGCCGATGGTTTTGGACATCTGCATGCCGGGGCTGCGCGGATAGGACGGCCTTATGCCGTTAAACGACGAACCCTTGACCTTTGGCCTGATACCCTTATGTCGTGTCGGTGCGCGTTTGATGCCCTGCGCCCGTAATGAGCGTTCGTCGATTTGTGCTTTATGCCCGTAGCGTTTCAGGTGGTGGTTTGTCAGTTTTGCCCATGATCGCCGTAAGCCTGTGACTTTCTGGCTCAATTGCTGCTTGGTATATCTATCTTTCTTGCCAAAGCTTTCGCCATCAATCTTGCGAAGCGGCGCGAGAATATGGGCATGAAAGTTTCGATCATCGCCGCGCGGGTCGGGTGCATGGATCGACCAATCCACGGCATAGCCCTTGCGGGCAAATTGTTCTCGTACAAAATCCTTCAACAAGAAGATGTTTTGCTCAAGCGTCAGTTCATGGGGCAACGCGAGGTCGATATTGTGCGCCAATATCGCATCGGCACGACGGGTGGATTTATCCTCCCGCGCTTCGAGCCGCCGCCATAGCTCGCCGCGATTGTTCGCCCATTGAGGCGAACCCGCTGGCAAACTAATCTCGCCACACAACACGCCGCCCTTGCGCGTATAGTCCGAAAATGCCGTCGAGCCTTTGTTGTCCTCGATCTTCTCCCCGGAATTATAGGCGGCCTTTGCAACGCTGCTTGCGCCGTTGCTACGCCCAAGAAAACTATGCGCTAAATGAAATATCGCCATGCTCCCTCCTTTCAGAAAAATGTTTTTTCTAAAAATCACGCTCACGATATTCAAGGGCAATCGTTTTATACGATCAAAATATCGCAAGAGTGGTTACGAAATAATTTAAGAAAACAGCTGGTACTAAAGGACAAATCTAAATTTTCGCCACACCAAGACGTACATGGACGTACGTAGACGTACCGAGACACACCAAGCAGACAAAAAATATTTTTCTAATTGTGATGAAAGTAATTCGGAAGAGGGTGTTGCTTCAAAAAACTAGTGCTGTTTAGCCACGGCGGTTGCCAAGACCGCCGCTTTCCCCAGCTTCCTCGCCGAGCAACTGTGCCGCTTGCGGCATGAGGGCATCGCGCCTCTTGGCGCATATATGCCCGTTCTCAGCACACCGCCCTTGCGGCGTGACAATACATACCCCCCATATAAGGGGCAGACTCTGCCTTTTGTGCCTTGGATCGATCTTGTGAATCGATAAAGATCGTGAATTCTGCGCCGGAGGGCGCAATGGCGAGTGCTTAAGCATTGGCCAGCACCGCATTACGGAGTAATGCTTAAGTGCGCCTTTAAAGTACAGCAAAGTTACTTCTCGGTGTGGGTAACAAGGATTCCTGAACGTGACCTTTTCCAAAAATGCCCGCTTGTGGACTGACCGCCTCTCCGATAACTTTAGGCCGCTCCAACCCCCAATTCTTCAGGCGTGAGGGGTATAGATAATCTAGACCGAACGCACGGGTAGAGTTAATAAACCGGAAATAGGAAAATGATGCGGAAGCTGCTCAAAATACGGGATTTACAGTAAAGCCATGAATTTTGCTTCATGCACAAAAAACCTCAAAGACAATCAGGCTAAATATTCCCCGTGGCTAGAACGGATTATTATTTGCCTAGCTGTCCTGATTGCCTACTCCAGCATTTGGCCTAATGAATTTGTTTTTGACGATGATGGTCTGATTGTAAAGAATGAATTTTTAAAACACTGGAGCACTCTTCCAAAACTTCTAACGAGCCTGAATTTTGCGGGGCGCGGTCTTACAGTGGGAAATTACCGCCCCGTTCTGATGCTGATCTATTTTCTCATTTATCAGGCGTTCGGTCTTTCAACGATCGCTTTTCATGCGCTGAACGTTTCTTTGCAGGCTTTGAATGCCTGTCTGCTGCATCATTTTGGCATCCGTGCGGGATTCAAAAAAGGTGCTGCCTTCGCAGCAGCCCTCCTCTGGGCAGTGCATCCTCTCCACGTGATCAACGTCGCCTACATGTCATCTGGGGCGGAATTGCTATGGGGTTCTTTCTGTCTTCTGGGGCTTATCGCCCTTCTGCCTGACTTCACGCCGCGCAAAATATGGCTGGCGATGATTTTCTTTATATTGGCATTGGGCAGTAAAGAATCCGCCGTGGCCTTTCCGGCCCTTGCGGCATCGACGTTTTTCTTCGTCAGCAAATATCGAACACAAATAGCAGCTTACCTGAAGATGTGGCCGTTATGGCTGTTAGCGGCAGTCTACATTACCGCCTGGCTGTTATCCATAGACCAACACGGCTCCAGCATAGATAACAACACAGCTCCGCTGTGGTCTCAATATTATGCTTCTAACTTTACAAACCGCGTCTTGACGAGCCTCGCCACCTTGCCCGTTTATGCGCGGTTGATTGTCTGGCCGACAGGGCTGCACATGGAGCGCACTTTCCGCGTTTTCTCTACCCTGCTGGACTGGCAGCCGGTAACGGGTGTCCTGATGGTGGGGCTTGCCTTCCTGCAAATCCTATGGGGCCGCGCACGGCGAGGTCCGGCTTTGAGCTTCGGGTTTCTCTGGTTCGCCGCAACGCTGTCACCATATACCGGTATTGTTATTCCTATCGACGCGGTGATCAACGAGACCTGGTTGTATGTACCGACTATGGGGCTTTTTTTAGGTATGATGCAGACGGCTGCCGGATTTTTTGAAAAAAGACGATATGCGGCGTGGCTGCTTGTATGTGCCATGTCATTTTCGTTAGGCATCACAACATTTCTTCGGAACGAAGCATGGCTCAACCCTGAAACGCTTTATCAAAATATCCTTCAGAACGGGGGGCATGCTGAGCGAATCAAAACCTTTCTGGGCATGTTCTATATGAGGCATCAGGAATTCGATAAAGCGATCGAACAATTCCAGTACGAGCTAGACCATTCCGACGACAAGACTAAGGGCGTATCGACAGTTATTCATCTACGATTGGCAATAGCATGGCTCCATATTCCTGTGGACGAGAACGAAAATTTTACGATGGAGGACGTGACCCGCACCCTGCCGATTGCTCAACATATCCCCGAAGCAATCGGAGAACTAGAAAAAGCTCTTCAGGATGATCCGGGTTTTTATTTTGCGGATGCCGTTTTAGCCGCCATCTATCACTATCAGGGCAATAGTCAGAGGGCTGATTTTTATGATAAACAGGTCGATGCTATTTTGAGAAAACAAAGGAATTCCGGCCCCTGATTTTTTCTGTTTGTTACACTATAAATGCGCCAGACATCCGCTCCGATTGCATCGATAGCACTCAAAATATGCCAGATAACCCGAAAACACGGGATAACAACGGCAATCCCCTTGTGGATATGTAGACGCAACTCTCGCGTTCAGCCCGTAAGGGCGCGGGTCACGGCTTCCGGCTCACGCGCAATAACCATGAGAAACGCCCTTGATGCGCCGGTCGGTGAGCGCCGTCCTTGCTCCCAATGTTCAAGCGTCCGTTTGCTGAACCCGTAATTTTTGGCAAACTGGTCTTGCGACATATGAACGCGGTGACGAATGGCCTTCACATCGACCTTTTCCGGCACATGCGCGATGCAACCATGATTTTTTTCGCCACGAGCATAAGCCAAGGCTTCGCGTGCGCCTTGCAGCATGCTTTCACCCAAATTAAACTCGGTCTTAACGTGTTTGATTTTTTTCGTTGTCTTCCTCATTTTTGTCCTCCCTTGCGGTATGTTTCCGGCAACCGTTTCAACAGCGATTTTAAAGCATTTTTCTGGTCTTGACTGATGTCTTCCTTTTCATTTTTGGCATAGATGGTCAAAAGAAAAACCGGAATATCGATGCCGCTGTAAAAAGTGATAATCCTGTAACTGCCCCTTTTGCCTTGTCCCGGTTTGGCGAAGCGTATTTTCCGCGCTCCGCCTGTACCCGTCATTTCGTCGCCGCCCTGAGGATTGGCGGCAATAAAATCGACCATCTCTTTCCGTTCATCTTCTGAAACGCCGCATTCCTTGGCGCGGCGCAGAAACACCAATGTTTCAACAACTGTTTGCATGGCTGATTATACTCCAATGGCGTATCTTAGACAAGAAAAAATAGAGGGGAGCAAGCCGTTTGATTCTTAAGCGGTTTTCAGCCATATTGCCAGAAGAGACCCCGGATGTTCTTCCCACGCCGCAAGGCGGTGTTCAGATGCCGGGGTATTTTTTTGCCCGAAATTTGGTTGCTTGAGGTTCCATTGGTCTGGTTGGAGCAATGGGAAGAGCCATTTCCCAGTACTCTGATTTGTCCTGTATGGCACGCCAATTAAATCAATGATTTAGCCGCCTTATCGGGCGGCTTTTTCATTTTATGGGTAAGTTTTGGGTAATATGTGGGGTGGGGCAAACGGGTGCTGGTTATGTCTGGGCCGGCTCACAAGCCAAAGACAAACAAAAACCGTTACCCTGTGATTGTTATTTTATGATACAATTAGACCCACTTTAAAGAGAGGCATGAATATGTCTGTATCTCGACCCGTCCAGAGTGATGCCGTCACTGAAACCATCCGTGCCTTGGCGAAACGGTGGGGTATTGTTTATCAAGAAACGGGGTGTGACGTTCTTGCCGAGCAGATAACCCGTCTTTCGGGGGGTGATGTTCGCCTTGACCCCATTGAGCTGGTCTTGGTTGGGCTTGAACGGCACGGCTACAAATCAGGGTTAATAAGATAGTCCGCGTCCCAACCTGCTAATTTTTTTCTGGTTTCAAGACTTTTCTTGTCTTTGGCGTTGCAGACAACACTATGCAAGTGCTTCGTGTTACCCACAGCCTGGTGCGCTACCATCACAACTACTCCTATTTGATTTTCAGTTACACAAAGGTTTTGACAAAACCTGTTGTCCTTATATTTCGCCTTTGGCATTTTCCCTCCTTTGCCCTATATTCATCCCCATTCTCATTCTGATCCACACTTTCCACAGAGATGCCTATGTCCGCGGCATTTACGCCCCCTCTTTTGCCTTATGCCGCCGACGCGCTTTGCCAAAATTGCCGAGCCAATTTCGTTGTGGTCATGATCGACAAATTGCCGGATTGGAACCATGCCACCGAAGGGTTTAGTGCATGAACACCACAATAAAACGTATTCTGGTGACCGGCGGCGCCGGTTTTGTCGGTTCGCATTTAGTCGATAGGCTGGTGGAGCAAGGGTATAGCGTTACGGTTCTGGATAATTTCAGTTCAGGGCTGCGCGAAAATGTGAATCGCGACGCCCTGTTGATCGAAGGCGATGTCAGAGATCGCGCGCTCGTTTCGCGTCTGGTCGATGAGGCCGATGCATGCTTTCATCTGGCGGCGATCGCCTCCGTCCAGAAATGCAATGAATCCTGGGTGGAAAGTCACGAAGTCAACCAGGCCGCCTTTGTCGGCTTGCTGGAAAGCATCGCCAAGCGCGAAGGCGGGGTTATCCCCGTCGTCTATGCGTCATCTGCGGCTGTTTACGGTGACACCCATGTTTTCCCGGTTCACGAAAATCTGCCCCTGCGACCTATTTCCGTTTATGGCGCGGATAAGGCCGGATGCGAACTGCACGCTCGTGCGGCGGGGAGCAAGGACGGCGTCCCGACTTTCGGATTGCGCCCTTTCAATATTTATGGTTCGCGCCAGCAGGCATCTTCGCCTTATTCCGGCGTTATCACGATATTCAGCGACCGCCTCAAGCGCGGCGAAGATTTGATCATCTATGGCGACGGCAAGCAAACCCGTGATTTTATCCATGTCGGAGACATCGTCAATTGTTTTATCGCCGCGCTCGATAAAGCTTCGCCGACCGCCCCTGTTTGTAATGCCGCAACGGGCAAGGAAATATCCATACTTGACGTCGCCCGCAAGCTGGCTTTTATCCTAGGGCGCGAGGCGAGAATTGTTCTTGCGCCGCCACGTGCAGGCGACATTGTACGCTCGGTTGCCGACATATCCCATGCTCAATCTATTTTGGGGTGTGTCGCCTGTGTTGACATCAACGAAGGACTGAGGTTTGTTATGGGAGACGGTTGATATTAGAGCGGCCTCTCCTTTCCTCTTAGTGTGCTGATTCATGCCCATGACCCCGCGAAAACCAAAAATTCTTCTGCTCGTGGACAAGCATGATTGGGCGTATGATCATAGCGCGAAGTCGATTCAATCTCTCTTAAGCGATGAATTCGATTTTCAGATCGCCTATATAGCCGACGGTCCGCCGGATGTCGCCGCGATTGATTGCGACCTTATCCATGTCTTTTGGTGGGGGGAAACGTGGCATCATGCGCTGAAACTCCCGCCGGCGCGTGTTTTGAAAGAGGTTTCGAGTTTTCGGTGGCGTGAAGAATCTCAATTCGGTCTCCTCGATCCGAAATCATTCATCAATCGCTATCTGACGGATGCCGCCACAATCGTGGTTACGTCGCAAAAGATGAAGGACACGTTGAATTCATATCGCCCAGTGCTTTACACGCCGAACGGCATCGACCCGGAAATATTCTATCCTACGGGAACGCGTAGCGGCGCTTTCAAGGTCGGCTGGGCGGGGAATATCAAAGATGCTTGCAAAGGCATTCAGGATATAATTATGCCCGCTTGTCACGGCGATTTTCAACTTGTCATCGCGCCGGGCAACATAACTTCGCGTGACGTTATGCGTGATTTTTATAATCAGATCGATGTTTTCTGCGTCGCTTCGACGGCGGAGGGCGAGCCTTTGACTATCCTCGAAGCATTAGCGTGTGGTTGTTTCCAAATCGCGGTTGATGTCGGCATTGTGCCGGAAGTTATTCAGCCGCGCATTAACGGCTTTATCGTCAACCGTTCCGTCGCGGCATTTCGTGCAGCGTTGACCTGGTGTCATTCCAATGTCGCAACTCTGCGCCAACGCGCCCCCTCGATTGCGGCGGAACTGCACAAGACGCGTAGTTGGCAACAGACGGCTCCTTTATGGCGTGACGCCTATCGTCAGGCATTGACGGGCATTAACCAGCAACAAGGCGCAGTATCATGAAGCTAATCGTCACCATCGATGTCGAAGAAGATGCTGGTCCTGATTGGGCGAGTCCGATCATGCCGACTTTTCGCGGCGTGACCGTCGGCATCAAGGACAGGCTGCACCCTTTGTTCGACCAGTTGGGCATCCAACCGACTTTATTGATCAGCCCGATTGTTTTGCAAGACATCGAAAGTGTCGAAGTGCTGAAAGGCTTAAGCAATGTCGAACTAGGGACGCATCTGCATTGGGAACAAATCGCACCGCATCCCGAACGAAGTTTACAAGGCGGCGTGCAGCAGATGAGGCATATGCAGCGCGATTTTCCGCCGGAATTGGAGCGAGAGAAGCTTGAAACCCTGACCGAACTTTTCCAGCAGCAATTCGGGTTTCGCCCGACATCGTTCCGCGCCGGACGTTATGGCGCAAGCGCCGCGACCGGAGCCATTCTGCAAGAATTGGGTTATGAGGTCGATACGTCCGTGACCCCTCACATTCAATGGACGACGCCCGACAATAACCTCGTCTATTATGGCGCTGTGCCGGAACAACCTTATTATATCGACTTCCCTGGTAATATCTATGCGCAGGGCGACGGGGATCTGCTGGAAGTGCCGATTACGATCCTGGCACCCGACATTATTCCCGGGCTTCGCCGCCCGCCGTGGTTTCGGCCGAATCATTCCAATCGGCAAACGCTGAGAGAGATCGTCAAAACCGTCTATGAACGCAACAAGGCGGGCATTGAACAGCCTTTGGTTATGATGTTCCACAATGTCGAAGTTATCGCCAATGCCAGCCCCAAGATAAAAACAGAAGACGAGGTTCGCGTATTTCTCGATGATATGCGCGATGCGTTGCGCTATGCGATGGAATTGGGGTTTGAACCCATTACGCTGACCCGCTATGCACGCGAGTATAAGCAAAAAACGCCGCGCAAGAACATCGAAAAACCTCCCGCCGCCCCCGCAACCCAACGCTTGCCGCGTGTCCTTTTTTGCGTCGATGCGCCGATGTGGGCACTTGATTTCAAAAGCACGAATCTTATCAAAAACCTGTCGCCTCGCTTTGAATTCAGAAAACGTTTTCACGAAGATATCGCGACGGATGATTTCGAATGGGCGGACGCCGTCATAGTTTACCATTGGCGACAGCTGCTCCCATTGCTCAAATATGTGGAATTATTTCCGCGCAAAGTCACGATGGGCGGCATTTCATGCCCTACCGATCTGGAAGGGGCGCGCCACGACGTTGGCATGAACACGCTGGGTATTTTCGATTCAGTGTTCGTACATAATCAGTTGCTATACGACCAATATAAAGACTTGTTCGCCAAACCCGTTTATTTGAATCAGAACGGCGTCGATACGACATTTTATACCCCCGCTGATATTCGACCTTCCGGCAAACCTTTGATCGTCGGTTGGGCGGGCAGCTTGGAAAACCACGGCACCAAGCGCGGCTATTACGATATTATCGTTCCGGCGGTCGAGCAAACACCTGGCGTTGTTCTGCACACGGCGGCGCGCGAGGACAAATGGCGCGGTCCCGAGGAAATGCTGGAATTTTATCGCGGCTTGGACGTCTATCTGGTCGCCAGCCGCGTCGAAGGTACGCCCAATCCTGCCTTGGAAGCGGCGGCGTGCGGCGTGCCGATTATCGCGACGCGAGTCGGCAATATGCCGGAGCTTATCAAAAACGGCGAAAACGGTTTCCTTATTGAGCGCACCCCCGAAGCGATGGCGGCGCGTTTGGCGCAGTTGCGCGATGATCTGCCCCTGTTACACGCTATGCGAACCCGCATTCGCCATGATATTCTGGCATGGGATTGGTCTCATCGGGCGAAACTCTATGAACGCATGATTAATGAAACCTTGGTGCGCCGCAGGTGGCGACCGTAATTTAAATGCTATTTTAGGTGAAGCAGACCACTAAGCGGCCGCGCGTTCCGGAACCAGATTAGTGCGCAGACCAATGGAAGTCATAAAGGAGACCATCTTTCCGGACAGCTCCCCCCATATGCCAAGGAACTTGTCAGCATCAAAGGATCGGTTGTTGATCAGTCTCATCAGATCGCTATCGCTATACTGCGTGATGTCAATCCGGGGCAACGCCAACAAATCGCAGAATTCCGACACCCGGCTATCATGCGCAACAATATAGGCTGGTTTGCCGTAGGCCAGAGAAAGCATACCGAAATGGAGGCGGAAACCGAAATTCATGCGCTGTGTTTTCGCGGCCTGAACATAGGGTTCCGCTTGCCAATCTTCGTCCCAGAGCATTTCCAAACCGAGGGCGGCTGCGATTGGCTCGGCAACCGGCTTATCATAAGGGCTTTGCAGGACAAGCTTGGGTCGATAGGTCGCCGCCAAAGAAACTAAAGTTTCCATTTGGCGAGACTGCCATTTTTGGTCGATATGGAGCAGGCGCGCCCGGGGCGTCAATGTATAACCCTCCCCGGAAACTGAAAAGTCCGGCACGCCTAGACCGTGAAACAGAACGGGGCAGCCGGTCAAAACGGCGTTCTCAATACCGATGGAGTTCAGAAAGCGTAATGAGGCACGGTCGCGCACGCTGGATAGACCGCACTTGCGATGAATAGCCCGCACAGCGGCAACACCTGCGGCATTCATCTCGGGAATCTCGCCGATATTAGCGCTAGAGCCAATTCCGAAAGGAATAATTGGAACCTTGATGCGCTTGGCAATCTCCTCCGTAATACTGCAGTTGAAGGTTTTTTGATAAAGGTTGGTGCCGCATATGATGGCGATATCCGTACGATTAATCCTGTCGATCTCCTCGTCGCTTAATGTTTGAAGAAGAGGAAAGCGGTGAAATGAAGCGTCTGCGATAAGCCGCGTTACCGCGGATTCAATAATGGCATCACCCGCGTTGTCACAACGAATAGCGGCGGTCAATAATGAAACTTCCATTGTGGGTATTCCTATATGTTGTCGAGACCGCCACTTCGACGCGATCTTCGTTGATGCAACGAGAAAACTGCATTACGCACGTCAGTACATAAGTGCTAAACACTGGAGCATCTCTCGACTGGGTTGATGCCTTCTCATGCCCCAATTCAGTCAAAACAATGGGTATAGCTGTTTAAGGTTTCTTCTTGGACGTCATTTGCTTGCGTGTATTTTTCTCGGGGGCTATTTTCTTTGCCATGGTCGCCTCCATCGTTTTGAAGTTACGATTTCAGCTAATCACTAAATTATTAACATTTGATTGAATCTGGGTACTAGCCATTTTTTGAAAGATGCATCTAGCCGACGGGTGTGCCGTCCTAAATTGATTATTCTTGTCGAATTGATAGACAAACCCACTGGATTCTATATTTACCTCTACAACGCTATAGCGCTCTGCCACTTTCGTATCAAGAAAGTCGAAATTGGCGTTAGCAATAATCAAAAGGCCATTCATACTGAGCGCGGTGTCCAAAAACTCGACAATCGACTCAAATTTATTGAACGGATATATCTCAGAAATATCTTTCAACTCCCGAGTCACCGGCCATCGACACAACACGCTCATGGCAAATATTGCATCGTAAGGTGCATGTTCTATAATATTTTCGGCAGTGCTCAAATTGTATACCCCTCGCACTTCAAGAGTTGGCGGTCAACGGTGAAAAACGCGGTGTGAAGTTATCGGTGAGGCGATCGACCCAGAGCCGAGATTTTTGAGGGAAAGTGTCGTTGAAAAAGCCGAGGATTTTC
>JBAVWC010000306.1:0-1918 GCA_049697595.1 Alphaproteobacteria bacterium | reverse complement strand
GCCGCCGTCATAATCCAGGTCTTTCCAGCACCGACACAATGGGCGAGCAAAGTGCTGTCCCCCTGCAAGACGCGCCATACGGCATTTTTCTGATGCGGGTCAAATGCTCCCTTTCTTAAAACCGTTTTGTTCATACCCGGAAAGGTTAAATGCGACCCGTCATAGGTGCGAAGACGCAGGGAATTGAACTGGACGTTATAGATTTGCGCCAATCGCACGGCGCGCTCCATATCCGCCCAAATCCATTCCGAGAATTTATCCTTGATCTTTTGCTGCATTTCTCTGGCCTCCAACGTTTGGCGCTCATTGACAACGCGCTTTTCTTCTCCCTCAACATAGATGGTGTCGTAGGCGGTCGGCACTTTGCCGTTCATGGCGTCTTCAATCAGATTGATCGCTGTAAAGCGCGCCGTGCCGTAGGTCGTGGTGTTGGCGACATTGGACTTGATAAAGTCCTTTGCCGTCACCGACCAAGTGCCGAGTTCAGGGACATAATCGACCCGAACCGTGGAGGGTGTAGCCTCAACGATGTGCGCGACAAAATCGGCCAGATCGTCGGTCGGAATCCAGGTCGAGCCAAGACGCGCCGTTATCTCGCTGGGGGCAAGATCGACGGGCTGCACCCCTTCCAGCGGCGGGATATTGCGATGGTATTTCTTGTCCAATGTGGCGGCGGTTCTGGCTGTCGCCAGTTTTAGCCGGACATTGCCGCTGAGATACTCGTCGGCTGTTTCCCATTGGCTGGTTTCAGGATTTTCATAAACCAATGTTCCCAACTCATGCCGCAAGGCTTTCACGGAACGACCCGTCACCGCCTCCATGCGCTGCCAATCGAGGCGGCCAAGTTCGTTGAGAGAAACAGCCAATGCTTCCGCCGCCGTTTCGACATGCTCGACAGGGCGATAGCGGTCAAGCGTCCGGCGGGAGAAAATAGCTACTTTATTGGCCTTGCCGGTAGCCTCGTCATAATTCTGTTCCAGCGAGAGCAGAAGCGGTGAATCTGGATCGCCTCTAAAGGCGTAACGGTTCTTCTCACTCGATAGACACCCATATTCCGCCACATAGCGGTCATAGGCGTAATTGAGGCCATGCCGCGCTTGCGTGATTGCCTCGTCCGTGCTGTCGGTAAGTTGAGTCTGAAAGACGGCGCGAACATGATCTCTGAGTTTCATCATGCCTCGCACACGCTCTTCGACATTCGACTTCATCTCGACGGGCACGAACTCCCCATTTCGCCGAGTGCCGAGGACATTATCCAAGATCATGAACGCGCCGTTTTTTATGCCGACAAACGCGCCTTCGTCATCCATAATGTGCGGAACGGGAGCGGTGGCCAGTTTTTCCACGCGCGGCGCATAGATGTCGTGGGGCAAGGCAGCAATCGCAGTTTGCAGATTGTCTAACGTGGCCTCTCCAATGAGTTCATATTGCCAGCCGTAACGACCGCGCACCTGTTTCATAGTGCCAAGCATCATTTCCGGATTCTGGATGTAATACTCATTGAGCGGATACTCGCCGTCATTTATGGGAGAGACATAATCCTCCACGTTCACCCAGGATGCGCCGACAGGCTCCTGATCCGGCGCGCGTTTCTGCAGGAAGACAATGTCGGTCGTGACTACCGTTCCGGCATTATCCTTAAAGGATGTATTCGGCAGACGTATCGCGCCAAGAAAATCAGCCTTTGACGCAAGATGCTGACGGATGGAATCGTCTTTCTTATCCATCGTGTAGCGGCTGGTAATTAAGGCCAGCACACCGCCGACGCGCAGCTTGTCCAGCGATTTGACGAAGAAATAATCGTGAATGGAGGCTGTTTGGTAGGCTTTGTAGTTCGGGTCATGGACGCCGTAATTGCCGAACGGCACATTGCCTATCGCCACATCGAAGAAATTGTCGGGGAACGGCGCTTCCTCGA
>JBAVWC010000305.1:0-1996 GCA_049697595.1 Alphaproteobacteria bacterium | reverse complement strand
GGCATCTTTGAGCGCTTGGAAGGGTTTTCTCAGATGGCTCAAGGCCTTGCTTGGAACGAGAGGTTGCATACGAATTTCCTCATACTCGTTGCATAGTGTATACAAAGCAGTAAACGTTGGAGCACCGTCTACCTTCGCAACATGCTTGACAAGCTTAAAAGAATGATCTCCTTTCAAGATTTTGCCATCTAATAGCATCATTTGCTTGTCCATCAGTGGACGTAGTCGGTTGATCATAGATGTATAGACACCTCGCAAATATGTTGACGTTGGTACGAATCCTGCATACTTGCTGCCATCATCGAAAGCGGAAAACGGCTCTGGCTGTGCTTCACTGATGTGGGACAACACTGACGGTTGGAGCTTTTGTTGATGCAGAGCATAGAGATACTGCAGTTCAATTCTATCATGCCGAAGCATGTGAAGCTCTCTCAGTAGCTTGGCCAACCTCTTTGGCCCAACGGAATTCTGCATGAGAGGTCGCATCAAGCTGGCCAGCTGTCTTGAAACTCCACTTCTATGAGTCAAAATAGCCGGAAACTCGGCTTGGAGATGTCTAGGAAGCTGCTCCAGGAAGCGATCATCATGACCATTGATGGTTGTGGTACATGATCTACAGCGGTAACGATACGACATGAGGTAGAAGCAGCTAAAACAATGTAAGTTGCAATTAACAAAAATAGGGGTCTGTTCGCAGTCAGTTGTTTGTTGAAAGATACATACCTATCTACATCAACGACTCTGCGTGCGGAGGGCTTCTCATTCCATCCTTTAACGCTAAGGCTATTTTTACAGCTTGGGCACTTGATATTTTTAATGTCCACCAAAAGATGAGGTAACCATAGGAAGACTCTCGGTAGATAGAGCGCCGTTGGAGAAACTTTTTTTCGTAAAGCAAAGAAAGCTTGGTTTGGATAGATCCAAAATGTACCATTCCGATAAGCGCTTGGTGTTTCGTTGGTCTTAATACCACTTTGGAGCTTTTTCAAATATTGGGATATAGTGCTATCAGATTCATTGCTAGGGTTATTATCTACCCTGTCTTCATCGTAATTCATAGCACCAGTATCTTCAATGTCAGACTCGTCATGAAAATTGACTATTTATCAAAATGTTAGTATCGTTTCCATACAAAATATCATTAATGACCTTGATTATTACTGTCTTCTAGATCCATCTCCATAGGAAAGATTGTTGATTGTTCTTCATCTTGAACTTGCTCGGGCTGTTGTACGTAAGACTGCTCAATGCTCTCGAGCTCTTCAATAGCTTCATCGTCCCATTCGACGTCGTCCCATTCGAGTTCGTCAACCACCGTCTGTTCTGAGGGAATAGGGTTAGATGTACTTGTGCTAGCAGAGGTTGAAGCTTCAGCATGTTCTTGTCTAGCAAAGTTTAAGGTAGTTTGATCCTTCGCCAGTGTCGGTTGGGTTCTTGGGCGACCAGCTCTATGATTAGGACGGTTCTTTTGACCTTTCGGACGACCAGTTCTCATGATGTTATAGATAGTTGGCAATTTCGTAAGTACCAATCAGTCTTTTTATACCAAATTCCTCTTCGGTTTGCAACTGAATCTTCAATTAGGATTTATGATATTCCGCCTCGGTTGCATCAATTATAGTTCATATTCTTCCGTCTCGGTGGTACTTCCGGTGATACTCTTCGTTGAGAGACTTTTGTCATAGATACAATGTGTCATTTGGCACAATACTTGCTGAAGTACAGGATCAGGGTCCGGCAGCCGGCCGGGACTCCTGTTCCAAAAACGGAAAATGTTACGAGGCGTTTGAAAAAAAAGACATGTTTATTGGCTGAAATTATTCAAATTGCGATCACATCGCCCTACTGTAGATGATGTTAAGAGGGGTTTGAAAATATAACTCTGCTTCATTGGGCAAGTTTTGTTCCAGGCACCACAGCCAGGCCCCCAAAAAAGATCTTGATCACGTGGCAGTTTTCTTATGTTATTTTTTGTGATTTGTTAGCTGGATAAAAC
>JBAVWC010000304.1:0-1529 GCA_049697595.1 Alphaproteobacteria bacterium | reverse complement strand
TTTTCAATGGTTATAATCCCATTAGTCATTAGCCAGTCAACTAGAGAGACATCACCAATTTCAGTTGGGTCTCCACTAACACCAACATGTGTATATAACTGGGTGTCATCATGGTAAAGAGTAAAGTCAATTATCTCAATGTCGTAAATACTGAGTACGGGAGCAGTACCATAAAGCCCAAAATAGTCAGGATACCAAGCCAAGAAACTACCATCGGGGCCACTTTGATACTCTCTTAATCCCATTGTTGCTAGAGTTGTGAGTGTTGAGAGGACTGGAACATCAGTTACGAATGCCCTTGGACTACCAGCCAAAACTGTTGAGTTAATATCAAAACCAACAACTCCTTGGGTTGTATCGAAGTTAAAATTACCGGCGCTATTACTTAAACCTGGTATATTTGTATTAGGGTTGCTAGGCGCACCGCCAGTTCCCGGAATAGTAGTAGCAGATGTTGGAATAGTACCGCCAGGATTATGCGTTGGTGATTGAATAGTATTTTCATAACAGATGGTATTAGGAGGAGTCCCATTAGCAATAAAATCCGAATCTCCAACATAAGCAGGTGGTCCCCCGGTCCATGCAGATCCTTGTAGTGCTGTAAAGAAGTTAGATGCACTAACTCCATTACTGTTGGATAGTGCTTTCAAAATAGTAGCCATATTATTTTGGTTAATCATATTGGCAGTTTGCTGTAGTCCATCTTGGGCTGTTGGATACCAGCTGTAATAACTCTCTAATGATCCGCTTAAAGCATTTCGATTAACGGCATTAGCATTAAGATTTGCATTTAATGGGTTATTACCCCTCAACCAGTTCCCCGATGAACCGTTGGGAAATATATTCCCACCAGTCTCTTTAGTAATCCAGCAACCGATATAAATTATATTATTTTGAGTTACTGGGGCACCTATCAATAGCAATAAACAAAGTGCCCACAATGCAGAAGTCCATGGCCCATTAGTTGCAGGAACGATTCCTGTTGCGACAATATCTGGCCATGACATTTGATATAATCCACTTACTGAGTTCTTTATGCCACCATTACTTGAATTATGTTGTTTTGCTGCCAGCGTTGCTAAACTATATGAAGAAGTTGCGGTAGAAGCAGTTAGTGTTGGTACGGCACCCCCTTTTAAGCTGCCAGCACTACTAGTAAGCCAATTGTCAACTGAAAGATCTGTTTTTACATTTGTACTAGAAGATGTACTACCACCAAGAAATGTAAAAGCAGCTTCTGATAAGATAATGTCAGCACCATTAAGAAATTTTTCCTTAATTGCATATACTGCATGAGCTTGAACTGATTTTCCAGTTACAGTGTTTGTTATTAAAAGCAATCTACCAATTTGGGCTGCAGCAGGATATATATCTGGATTTAGGGCTCCTTGTAGCCACGATTTAGCGGTCGTTTGATCACCAACTCCCGAAAAATAATTGAATGGCGCGGCTACCCAATATTGGGTACTATTACTATTTGTTTTTACTATAGTATCAACTTCAGGACTACTAATTGGTCCTCCTACGGC
>JBAVWC010000303.1:0-11638 GCA_049697595.1 Alphaproteobacteria bacterium | reverse complement strand
GGTGGCTCGCGCCCTTGCGCGAGACGGGTGAGGGGTTGCGGTGGTTGTCTGGTTTCCCCACTCCCCACACCGTAACCCCTCATCCGCCTCGCAAGAGCGAGACACCTGCTCCCTGGAGAAAGCTTCTCCGCACAAATTATGGTTAATATTCAGACATAAGGCCGGAGTGCTTGACACGCGACAGTTGAATGAACTAAAGCCTAAAACATCAGGCAAACTGATAATAAAATTTATAAAACCAGCATAAAAAACGGAGCGCGAAAATGGCAGATCTAGATAATATCCAAAATGATCACATCAAGAGAGATCTGACTTACCACTACAAAATGGGTGTGACCGATGGCCGTTTCGTCGGGGCATTAGTCGGTGTTGTTGTTGCGGCTGGCCTAACGTTGGGCACAGCAGTCCATTATAAGAGCAAAGCGCTGGACGCGATGTCAGCTCAGAACAAGATCGCGCTCAATGATATGTCAAAGCAAGCGCAGCTCTACGGTGACTTCAGATCTGGAACCAGTTTGCTTGTCTGTCCCGCTACGCTGACAAATCCTGAAAGCACCTTCATTTATTCCAACACTTCGCCGGAGCCTGATTTTCCTGCATTCTACAAAGACGTGAAAGCTGGTTGCGTATTAGCAGGCCCCGATCACGACACAGTGATCCCGCCCCCAATGCCACACCCATAATACGGTCTCCAAGCATCCAAACTCAAAAGGGCAGCACCAGAATTCCGGCACTGCCCTTTTTTCGCATCAAACCAAACGCCTATTCCTCAACCCCCGCCGCCGCTTCCGCCGCCCGCATCATCCCCCGCGCCTTCGCCTGACACTCACGATATTCCGCGTGCGGATCGCTGTCATAAACAATCCCCGCCCCCGCCTGCACATGCATCTTCCCGTCTTTAATCACGGCGGTGCGAATGGCAATCGCGGTGTCCATAGACCCGTTCGCGCCGAAATAGCCGACGCATCCGCCGTAAATGCCGCGCCGATCTGGTTCCTGTTCGGCGATAATTTGCATCGCGCGCATTTTCGGCGCGCCGCTGACGGTGCCTGCGGGAAAACCGCCGATCAACGCATCCAGCGCCGCATATTGCGCGTCCAACTCTCCCTCGACATTAGAAACGATATGCATCACATGCTTGTAATGCTCGACCGTATTGCGCGCCGTAACTTGAACCGTTCCCATCTTCGCCACGCGCCCCACATCGTTGCGCCCCAAATCCAGCAACATCAAATGTTCGGCCAGTTCTTTGGGGTCGGCCAGCAACTCGCTCTCCAATTCCTTATCCGTGCGCCCCGCCACATTCCGCGCGCGCGTTCCCGCAATCGGGCGTATCGTCACTTTCCCGTCGCGCACCCGCACCAAAATCTCCGGGCTCGACCCGACGACAGAGAAAGCCCCGAAATCAAAGAAATATAAAAACGGCGAAGGATCCATTCGCCGTATCGCCCGATACAAAGAAAAAGGCGGCGGCGCAAAAGGCAAAGTAAACCGCTGCGACAACACCACCTGAAAAATATCCCCGGCGCGAATATATTCCTTCGACCGCTCGACCATTTCAATGTATTCGGCCTCGGTCATATTGGAGCTATAAGCCGCCCCGTCATCCCCGCGAAGGCGGGGATCCAGCTTAAGGCGCGTCTGCGCCGATATAACATGCGGTGTTTCAGATTGAGCCGCAGTTGGCCTCATATGCTCGCTATCGCTCGCGCTGGATTCCCGCCCTCGCGGGAATGACAAATCGGTGGGTGGTAATGCCTTCTGCAAATCCCCCAACGCCCGCTGCAACCGCGCCTGCGCCGCCTTATACGCAACCTCCGGCCTCACATCCTTGTCAAACCAAACCGGAGTCACCAGCGTAAACTTGTTTTCAATCTGGTCGAAAATCGCCAGCAGGGTCGGGCGTATCAGTATCGCCTCGGGCACATCGATCCCTGCCGCTTTATCGTCGGGCAGATGTTCCATATAGCGAACCATATCATAGCCCAAATAGCCGAACAGCCCCGCCGCCATAGGTTGCGGCTGATCCGGCTCATCAATCCGGCATTCATCGAGCAACGCGCGCAAATCATCCAGAGGCGCACGCGCCGACACGGAAAACTTTTTCGCATCCTCCTGCGCCGCGCGATTAATCTCAACTTTCCCGCCGCGTGAACAACGCCAAATGACATCCGGCTCCCGCCCGATAATCGAATAACGCCCACGTATCGCACCGCCCTCGATCGACTCCAGCAAAAACGAAAACGGCTTTCCTTGCCCCAGTTTCAGCATCGCCGAAACAGGCGTTTCCAAATCGCTGACTACGCTGGTGGCAAGCGTCTGGTTTCTGCCCATCTGCCAGCGTTTCAAAAAAGTTGAATAATCAGGGGTCATTGTTGCTGCGCGCTTTTCAAAACCGCGCTAAACGCCTTCCGCAATGTGACAAACACAGGCCCCTCCATCGTCGTCGGAAAAACATGTTCGTCAATCTGCTTCACGGGCATTATTTCAACAATGCTGCCGGAAATAAATGCTTCCGTCGCCCGCCTCACATCCTCCGGCATCAAGGTGCGTTCCGCGACTGGTATCTTCAAATCATGCGCGATTTCTAAAATCACTTTGCGCGTAATGCCGAACAGCATGTCGCGATCCGGCGTGCACAAAACCCCATCGATCACGCAGAAAAAATTCGACCGCGTCGCTTCGGTGATATACCCCTTGCTATGCGTGAACAAAATATCGGTCCATTTCGCCCCGGCCTCGCGCGAAGCGATAAATCCCTGCATATAATTGATCGACTTGATCGACGGCAAAGCCCGCTCATAAGGCACAATTTTCAGCCGTTGCCCCTGGTGATACAAATCCAGCCCATAAGGCGCTTCGGGATGCTGAAGCTTAACTTCGTCTTCGATAATCATCAGATGCGGCGTAAAGCCGTGATCGTCGGCAAAAGGCAGCGGCGACAAACGGCTCTCGCCCGCCGTAAAATAAAACTTCAACGCGCTGTGAGTAAATTTATTCTTGTCGCAAATCTGTTGCGCCAGCTCGCCCAACTCCGGCAATGTCATCGGCAGAGCAAGCCCCAGTGCCTCAACGCCGCTTTGCAGCCGCATCAAATGATCGTCAAGCCGGAACGGCACGCCGCCATAAACGCGCGCCAGCTCGAAAATCGCCAGCCCCCTCGAGAATCCGTAATCGGTTACTCCGATGCGAAGGGAACTTTTCTCAACCAGCCGACCGTCATAAGAGGCAACAGACATTACGCGCCTTCCTTATTCGCCCTGTTGCCGCAAATGATCCAGCAAAGCGGCATCCGTCTTGACCGGGAAAACCAGATAAAGATGCTGGATATATTGATCGAGCAACTCTCCCGCCGCCGCATGCTTGATCTCGCCTTCAACCCTGTTCTTGCGCGGATCATTCTGGGTCATATCCACATCGACAATGCTGGCCAGACGCACAACGGTATCCTTATTGTCGGCCTCAGCCGTCGCTGTCTCGCCCTTCTTGATCTTGAACGCCCGTTCTAGAATATCGGGCGGCAACAACGCATCGCCATCCCCCAATTGAGACAAAGGCGTGGACATCCTTACGCTCACCCCTTCTTCTCCGGCAAAGGACGAGGCAGGTTTTCCTGCGCGCAAACCCTGCTCAATAGTCGCCGCCTCGGCCTTGGCCTTGGCCAATTGCTCATGCACTTTCCACGCATTCGTCACCTCATCCTTGACCTTATCGAAAGGCTTAACGCCCGCCAGAGTCACATCGTCGGTGCGCACAACATAATAATTACCCGTTTTATTGTCCTCAACCGGGCTGGTCTCGCCCGCATTCTGGGCAAACGCATCCTTGATGACCTGATCCTTATTCGGCAATTCCGCCGGAGGCTTGCCGTCCGGCGTCAAACCCGCAGCATCCACCGCCGCGATTTTGATCAACCGCAACTTCATCCCGTCTGCAATGTCGTCCAGCGAATGTCCGGCAGCCAATTGATCGTCCAATTGATTGACGGTGCGCGTCGCAGCTTCCACCGCCTGATCGCGCTTCATGTCCTCGCGGAGCCTGTCTTTAATCTCGGCAAAGCTCGGCTTGCCCGCAGGCACAACCTTCTTAAGCTGCATAACATGCCAACCCAATTGCGTCTTCACCGGCTCGCTGATCTCGTTCGCATGCAACGCGAAAACGACTTTCGACAATTCCGGCATCAAATTCTTTTCCTCCAACTGATCCAAAGGAACAGCCGTTTCCTTATCCGCCAAAGCCGCAGCGGCAAGGTCGCCCGATGCCTGCGCCTGTTTCGCTAATTTCTTGGCTGCTTCTTCATCAGGCAAAACAACCTGCAAAATATCGCGCTGTTCCGCATGAGAAAGCTGCTCGATCTTCGCGTCATATTCTTTCTGCACCTGCTCGTCGGAAATAGAAATATCGGCGGCTAAAGAATCCGTCGAAAGAGACGCAACCGTAATCGCGCGATATTCCGGTGCCGTGAAAAGCGTGGGGTTGCCGTCATAAAAAGCATGCAACGCCTTGTCGTCGGGCGCCGGAATGCCGCTCATCTTGCTCGCATCCACCGTCACCACATCCAAAATGCGTTTCTGCGCGCGCGCTTTATACAAAGTATCGATTTCGACCTGTGGCACCGCATGATTGCCGCCCAAAGCGCCGACCAAAACCTGCCGCATCATGCTCTGCTGGCCTTCTGCTATAACGCCTTGTTCGGATTTGTTTTCCTGCTCCAGAAGCCGCTGGAACAATTCCTTGTTAAAATTCCCGTCCTTGTCGCGGAATTGCGGCTGCTCCGCCAACGCTTTCAAAACTGCCTTCGGGCCGACCTCGATGCCCTGACGCTTGATGTCCTGATCGACCAGCCTGCGCTTGACCTCGCTCGTCAAAGCCTGATCCATCAGGCCCATTTGCTTGGCCTGCTGCGCCGTTAAATCGGGGTTGAACCGCTGCCGCGCCTCAGCCAGTATTTGAGCAAACAAATGATCGAGTTCCTGCACCGAAATCTCGGTATTGCCCACCTTTGCCACCGTCTTTTGCAAAGGATTGCCCCGGAAAATATCGCCGATTCCCCATACGCTGAAGCTCACCATTAGAAACAGCATCACACCCTTGGCAACCCAGGAATGAGCAAGTTCGCGCATCGATTGAAGCATAATAGACCTTTCGGAGGGAATCTTAACCTTTTATGAACCGAACTCTATGATAAAGGGAGGTTCCTATATAGGCAACAAAAGCTTAGAACCTATTTCTAATCTCATGAGGCCTTGCTGCAAATGGCGCTTTTCTGTGCTCCGGTGCTCACGTATATAGAATACGCTCCGCTCCGGTGCTCGAAAACCACCATTTTCGCTGGCGGCCTGACGAGATTAGAAATAGGTTTTTAGGCAATTTTGGGTGAGGCAAATATGTCGAAACGGCGTCGTTTAATAGTCGCGAACTGGAAAATGTACGGTCGCCTGACGTCCGGAGCGGTTCTCGCGACCGATGTCGCAGACAAAGCCGAAGCCGCGCGCCCCCTGAATTTCGACATCGTCATCTGTCCGCCCGCAACCCTCACTTGGGCGATAGGCGAGGCGATTCTCGGAACGCCAGCCATTCTCGGTGCGCAGGATTGCCACACGGCGACCCACGGCGCTTTTACCGGCGATCTCAGCGCGGCGATGTTCGTCGATCTGGGCTGCCGCTATGTTATCCTCGGCCATTCCGAACGCCGTTATGGCCACGGCGAATCCAGCGAACTTGTGGCCCAGAAGGTCGAAGCGGCGCAACTGGCGGGTTTAACGACAATCGTCTGCGTGGGAGAAACGGCCGACGAGCTGGCCTCCGGCTCCACAGCCGAAATCATCGAAAAACAATTACGGGAATCCCTGCCGAAAAACGTCAAGACCGCCAATCTGGTCATCGCCTACGAACCCGTCTGGGCAATCGGCACCGGCCAGCAACCCTCGCCCGAAGACGTCGTCGAAGTGCATAAATTGATCCGCAAGGTTTTAGGCGAAGCTGGCGAAACGATCCGCATCCTCTATGGCGGCTCTGTCAGCCCCTCGAATGCCGACACCATTCTATGCGAAGACGAAGTCGACGGCGTCCTCGTCGGCAGCGCCAGCCTCAATGCCGAAGGTTTCTGGTCGATCGCCGAAAAGTGCCAGTAAAAGATTAAGAGCAGGCTCTAAGCGGCGCGCTGGGATTCATTGCGTATGCGCAAAGCGCCGATGCCAAAGGCGAGATTGTTGGCAAGCTCCTGAAATAATTTGACGCAATCTTCGCTAAAGGCTTTGGGTTCCGGCGCGTAAATGCCCATCATGCCCAGAATGCCCTGATAGTTTTTAAGCGGCAGCGCAATGCTGGATCGGTAGCCACGTTTGACAGCCTCCTCCCGCCACGGCGCGAGGTTGGGATCTGTCAGAAAATCATCGCATACCTGAGCCACACCCGTTCGAATGGCAAGACCGGCTGGCCCGCGCCCGCGTTCCGTATCGGCCCAGCTCACATGCGTCTGCGCCGTATACCCTTCGTCAAAACCGCATTGCGCCACCCGCCGCACGGATTTTTCCGGATCGTTCTCGGCGAAACCAATCCACGCCATAAGGTAATTGCCCGATTCCACGGTCAACCGGCAGATAGAATCAAGAAGTTCCCTTTCGTTCGTCGCGCGCACCAGCGCATGATTGCAGGCGCTCAGCGTGCGCAAGGCGCGGGTTGCTTTCGCCAAAGCCTGCTCATTTTGTTTCTGCTCGGTAATGTCGTTAAATGTGGTAATCGCGGCATAGGGCCTGTGCGCATCGGCGTGGAACAACGGCACGGCGTTCATCGAAACCCATGTCGCTGACCCGTCGGGATGCATCAGGCCCATCACGATATTGTGATATATTGTCCCGAAATTGATCGCCTTCGTCCCCGGATAGTCTTCCTGCAGAAACGGCGTGCCATCTTCATGAATAGTAGGCCAGGGCATATGAAGAGTCGTCAGTTCCTCAAGCGTGCATCCCAGAATTTTCAAGGCGCTGTCATTGGCCGCATAAATTTTTCCGTCGCCCAGCCGCATGATAATGCCTTCCGACAGATTTTCGAATATCGAATGAAATTTTTCTTCGCTTTCCAGCAGTCTGGCGGCATCGGCCTGCCGCAAATCCTGCGCCGTCATATCCTCATAAACGCCCAAAACGCCGATGATTTTCTGCTCCGCACTCCACAACGGCATTTTGGATACGCGTATGGAGATATTGTCTCCGCGAACAGAACGGTCTGTCGAATAATCATATTTAGGCAGCCCGGATTTCATAACACTAGCATCGTCGGCGCGATAAGAATGGGCGTGATCCTTCCAATCCATGTCAAAGTCCGTTTTCCCGATCAATTCTTCAGGACGCGCAAATCCGGCATCCCGCGCAAACAAAGTGTTGCAGCCCAGATACCGCGAATTACGGTCTTTCCAGAAAATACGCATCGGAACGCCCTCAATGATATTCTGAAGGAGGTTCGGGCAGGAATCCGGTTGAAGAAGGTCAGTCATGCTGCGCTCCACACGGTGGGCAACTTTGAACTTGTCCCCTAATTTACTCTCTTTCCCGTCTTTTTTGCATTCACTTCGCGCCAAGGTTACGTTCGTACGAGGCGTGTGCGCCCTTTTCTTTTGGTTGCAAAGAGCAAGTGTCAGGGATAAATTACACATCCTCACATTTCAGAAACGGTTTTATTATGCGCGTCCGCGTCTACATACCCGCAAAATCCGCCGCCCAATCGGGCCGCGCCAACACCCATCAATGGGTCGTCGAAGCCGAACCCGCTTCGCCGCGCACGCCCGATCCGATTATGGGCTGGGCTAGCTCTGCCGATACATTTACCGAACTCAAAGGCTGCCTGCGTTTTCCTTCGCAAGAAGACGCGCTCGCTTTCGTCAAGAACAAAGGCTGGGAAGTCATCGTCGAAGACCCCACCGCGCGCCGCATCCAGCCCCGCAATTATCTCGACAATTTCCGCATCGTCCGTCCGGAAGACGAAGAAAGACTTGCGCACAAGGCATAATCGGCAACCAGGTAGTTTGTCATGATCGCGAGCGGAAAATATCTCGTCATCAAAGCCAATACGCTCGACGCGCGTAAGCGTCAGCGCATCTTCATCGAGGATGCCCTGAAAAACCCCGGCCTGCGTCCCGCGCGCCGCATCGATCTGGAAGGCGCGCTCCGTCTCGCTTTGATGACGGAAACCGCAGCTCACCAAGCCGCCGATGAAGAAGAAGCCGAAAACAAGAAAAAAACCGACGACGGCGACAGCGGCGACCAAGGCTCATCCGGCTCCGGCGGCGATACCCGTGGCGGCAAAAGCGGCGGCGCGGGCACCACCAGCAGCGAAGACGGCGATGAAGACGACATGTCCGATCTCGAACTGTTCGAGTTGTTTCTCTTTCTTATGGATACCGAGGCCAAGCAGCGCGAAGCCGACCTCGCACACGATGACAGCATTCTCGAACCTCTGGCGGCAGCCACGATCCTGTTCAACCGCAACGACAAAGTCGCGCATATCGACAAGCTCTACACGCTGGAACAGGAAAACGCCCCGCACGCTCCCAGCGCCTATCTGCCTTCGCTTGAAAAGCATATTGCCAATCTCGGCGCGGAGGCGATGCACCTGAAAGTGCATGCAGACGCCGTGCCGCTCTTCAAAAAGAAACTCGGCTATAAACCCCTCGGCCCCGTCATCCACCGCAACGGCAAACCCATGCAAAGAATGAAGAAGATATTGCCGCCCCAAACCCCGCAAGACTGACAGCGTTTGCCTCTCCCATAGGGAGGGGGGGGCTCGCGCTCTCGCGCGAGACGGGTGAGGGGTTGCGATTTTTCAATATGAAGCGCGCAACAAGCCTTAAGCCTCTACCCAATCTCCACAATCACCGGCACATGATCGCTGGGCTTCGGCTCCCACCCGCGCGCATCGCGCAGGATGCTGTGTTTTTTCAATGAGGATTTCAGATCCGGCGTAACCCAGATATGGTCAAGCCGCCGCCCGCGATCGGATTCATTCCAATCCCCGGCGCGATAGCTCCACCACGAATAAAGCTTTTTGTCGGGCGGCACAAAATGGCGCACGGCATCGACCCAGTCTTTCGACTTCTGCCACGCCGCCAGTTTCTCGACTTCCACAGGCGTATGCGAAACGACGCCAATCATTTGTTTGTGCGACCAGACATCGTTTTCCAAAGGCGCCACATTAAAATCGCCGACCAGAATTTGCGATTTCTTGTCCTTGCGCCCCTTCCACCACGCCGCGCATTCATCCAGAAATCCCAGCTTGTGCGCGAATTTCACATTGGCGACAGGGTCGGGAATGTCTCCTCCCGCAGGCACATAAACGCAATGCACTTCCGTGCCGTTAGGCAGGCTCGCGTAAACATGACGGCAATCCTCGCGCCCCTGCCAATGCCGATGCCCCGTATCGTGCAAAGGCACCCGCGACATGATCGCCACGCCGTTATAACTTTTCATGCCAAGAATATGCTGATGCACATACCCTTTCGCCGCAAAAGCCGCGCGCGGAAAGGTATCGTCAATCGTCTTGGTTTCCTGCAAACAAATAACGTCGGGAGATTCTTCGTCGGCCAGTTTTTCAATCAGCCCCATCCGCAGCCTAACCGAGTTGATATTCCAGGTCGCAATACGCATTATCGGTTTTTCCCGAAATTCGGCGGCACGAAGATAAAATCCTTCGCCGGAAACGCCGCGCCCTCGCTCATATTTTCCAGATTAACCCCGGTCGTATGCCCCTGAGCATCCATTACCTTCCACTGTCGCAGCTTCAAAGGCCGATCCTCAAACACCAAAGTCAAACTCCCGGCACCGGGATCGTTGGTTTGCACCAAAGTCACTTCCAGCTTGGCCGGAAAGCGCGCAAATTTTGTTACGGTGACTTCGCCGCTTAATTTAATCGGATCGCGCAAAATGAATTCGGCGAGACTCGATCCTTGCTCGACATTGGTTTGCGATTGCAACTGATCGTCCCAAATATGAACAAAGCTGCCGTCGGCGATAATGAAATCCTTGTTCGGGGCTTCATAAGTCACGCGCATTTTGCCCGGACGGGAAATCTCGATCATGCCGCGCAACATACCGCCCGCGTCATCGACTTGCAGAAAATCCGCACCGATATTCTTCAGCGCGTTCAAATAATCGGTAATGCGGGTCAGGTCTTTGGTGTCCTGCGCCGAAAGGGTAGCGGGCACGACCGCAGGCTCCGCCGCCCGCGCATCAAACAGCGGTGCAAAACACAAAACCAGAATAAGAAACAGCTTTTTCATGTCACGCAGCATGATCGAAGAATGCGGCAAAATAAAGGGAAAAACTTAGGGGGGGGCTTCTTTCTTCTCCACCACAGGCACGACTCTTTCCTGCGGAAAGATCATGGCGATCGTCGTGCCGTTGCCCAGCTCGCTTTTCAGGTCGAGTTTGCCGCCGTGGAGTTCGACCAGAGCTTTGGTCAAAGGCAGGCCCAACCCAGTGCCCTGATGCTTGCGGCTTAACGCGCTTTCGATCTGGCCGAAGGGAGACAAAGCGACGGCGATATTTTCAGGCGCGATGCCGATGCCGCTGTCGGTGACGTTGATAATCATGCAGCCGTCTTCGTCGATCATTGCCGACAAAGTGACGCTGCCGCCCTCTGGCGTGAATTTGACGGCGTTGGTCAGAAGATTGGTCAGAATTTGCTTCATCGCTTTTTCTTCGCCGCGTAGCGTGGGCAGATCGCGCGGGATGTGCAAATTCAACCGCACTTTGCCTTCCTTGGCGCGTGCCGCAACCAGCCGCGAGACCGACTCGACGATTGCCGCGATGTTCAGTGTCGTATCCTGCAATTGCCGTTTGCCCGCTTCGATTTTCGACATATCGAGAATGTCGTTGATAAGCGACAGCAACAACTGACCACTGTCATAAATATCCTTGGAATATTCGACATATTGCGGCTGGCCGACAGCGCCGAACAACTGGTCCTTGATGATTTCCGAAAACCCGATAATCGCGTTCAAAGGCGTGCGCAATTCGTGGCTCATATTCGCGAGAAATTCCGATTTACTGCGATTGGCGAAATCGGCCTCGTCCTTGGCGCGGGTCAAAGCCATCTCGGCTTTCCTGCGCTCGGTAATGTCGTACATCGTGCATTCCAGACCCATGGTTCCATCGGCGGCCACCGTTTCGTGGCCGCTCAGACTTGCCCAGACGATGCGCTTGTCCTTGGTATACATTGCAGTCTCGTCCGTATAGCGCTGATTGGCGTGAATAAACGCGACCCACGTCTCGCGTTGCCCCGGATCGACAAAAAGTTTGCCGTGGAAATCGGGCTGTACGGCTAAAAGATCGGCCGCGTTGTCATAGCCCAATATCGCGGCAACGGTATAATTGGCGTTCAGCCAGGTGCCGTCCTCGGTGATATGAAAAATACCGATATCCGTATTTTCAAAAATCATCCGGTATTTGCTCTCGCATTCGCGCAGAGCAGCAGCAAGATCTTGCTGGGACAAGGGATTATCGTCAGTCATAGGCTTAAACTGGCCTAAAACCTCTAAAATCCGGTTAAAAGCTTAAGCCCAATATTTAATGCCTGAAATGCCGTATCCCGGTGAAAATCATCGCTAACCCGGCTTTATCCGCCGCTTCGATCACTTCCGCGT
>JBAVWC010000302.1:0-8206 GCA_049697595.1 Alphaproteobacteria bacterium | reverse complement strand
CTCCATTACCGCCTCACCCTACACGAAAGAACATCAAAAGTCAATCTTTTTGTAACTCCAATAAAATAAAACGCGGGACAGCCAAAAACTGCCCCGCGTTTCTTTTTCAAATCCACTTACGACGAATAATACATATCGAACTCAACCGGATGCGGAGCCATACGGAACCGATCCCACTCCTCGCGCTTCAGGTCGAGATAGCTCTCGATCAGGTCGGTGGTGAACACGCCGCCTTTCAGCAGGAACTCGTTATCCTTCTCCAACGCCTTAATGGCTTCTTCCAGCGATCCGCAAACTGTCGGGATCTTGGCCAATTCTTTGGGCGGTAGGTGATACAAATCCTTGTCCGAAGGCGCGCCCGGATCGATCTTGTTCTTGATCCCGTCCAACCCCGCCATAAGCATCGCGGCATAAGCGAGATAGGGGTTCGCCAAAGGATCGGGGAAACGTACTTCGACGCGCTTGCCCTTCGGGTTCTCCACATGCGGAATGCGGCAAGAAGCCGAACGGTTGCGCGCGGAATAAGCAAGCAGAACAGGGGCCTCATACCCCGGAACCAAACGCTTGTAGCTGTTGGTCGAAGGATTGGTAATCGCGTTCAAAGCCTTCGCATGCTTGATGATACCGCCGATGTAATACAATGCAGTTTGCGAGAGCCCGGCATATTCCTTACCCGCGAACAAAGGCGTGCTGCCCTTCCAGATCGATTGATGCACATGCATCCCTGACCCGTTATCGCCGAACACAGGCTTCGGCATAAAGGTAGCAGTCTTGCCATACATCGCCGCGACGTTATGCACGACATATTTGTATATCTGCATATTGTCGGCGCACTTCACCAGCGTCGAGAACTTGATCCCCAACTCATGCTGAGCGGCAGCGACTTCGTGATGATGCTTCTCGACCTCAACGCCCATCTGCTTGATGACCGAAAGCATCTCTGTGCGCAAATCCTGCCCGCTATCGACGGGATTGACGGGGAAATAGCCGCCCTTGATGCGCGGACGATGCCCCAGATTGCCTTCCGGATATTCGCGCCCGGTGTTTTCCGGATTCTCCGTCGAATCCAGTTTGAAGAACGTGTTGTTAGGCTCGGTCGAAAACCGCGCATCGTCGAACACAAAAAATTCCGCTTCCGGCCCAAAGTACGCCGCACTCCCCGCGCCCGAAGACACCAGATAAGCTTCCGCCTTCTTGGCAACCGAACGAGGACAACGCGAATAAGCCTCGCCTGTCGAGGGTTCATAAATGTCGCAATAAATCGCCAGCGTCGGCTCGGCATAAAAAGGATCGAGAACGGTGGTGTCGGTGTCCAGTTTCAAAATCATGTCGGACTCGTTGATCGCCTTCCACCCGGCAATCGATGACCCGTCGAACATCAACCCGTCTTTGACGGCGGAATCGTCGATCGTATCGACATGCTGCGTCACATGCTGCAACTTGCCGCGCGGATCGGTGAAGCGCAAATCGACATACTGAACGCCGTGTTTTTTGATGAGATCAAATAAGAGGTTCGATTTAGCCATAAGAGGGGTCCTTGTGAGTGAGGGGTTGTTAACCATAAAAACGACAATATCCCGCGCCGCAACAAAGAATCCTGACACAAGTCTAAGCACTTGACAAATTTGCCAAGTTTTGGCTTATAGAAGATACGGCGTGCTGCCTTTGCCCCACGCCTATAAAAAAACTCCCTCTACCCCGTGAGGGGGAGAGGGCACAAAAACTTAGGTTTATTTTGCCCTTGCAAAATAAGCCTTAGTTTTTGTGGGTGAGGGGGCGACAACGGGGTTAAATCCCCATTGTCCCCACCTAATGTTGCAAAGCGGCCACCCATGGTTTATATGGCTGGCGGTTTTGTTGTCTTCCCTATGGCGGTCGTAGCTCAGTTGGTAGAGCCCCGGATTGTGATTCCGGTTGTCGCGGGTTCGAGCCCCGTCGATCGCCCCATTTCCCCTTATTTAGTTTCATAACTTATGAGCTAATCTCCCCACTCGGCTATTTTGCCGAAGCCTTTTGCGCGGAATATTGAGTGAGATTTGTAATGCAAAACACATTGAACATTAACCAGCTCCCCACCTACGGCGAACTCGTGGCGTTCAAATGCCTGGAACGCGCACCGAGTTACAAAAGGGCCAGATATGGGTTGAGCCCGGAAGAATGCCGCTATAACGAAAGCGCGGTGAATGACTATTATGAATCTCTGCACACCGGGCAAATGGGCTATTTGAAATCTCTTCAGCCCCACGAGGCGTTTTCTGCAGAACTTGCCGCGCGCGTCGCCCGTCGCGTCAATCTGCCCTGTCCTCAAACCGAGATCGACGCCTGCCGGGACGAGGACAAAATTATCTACGCCTGTTTTTCCCCGCTGCATGGAAAGGGCTCCCGTACGTTGGGCCGCTTCATGCTGGAAGAAACATATAACGCCGTATCGCCGTCTTTCGCGCATGACATCGCTCCTATCAGCCAAGGCATTTCATCGCACATCCCTTTCTGGATATTGACGGCTAATTGGGACGTGCATCCCGCGAATGTCATTGTCGCCGCGCCGGAGAACGGGCAGGGCTCTTTTGTCTACAGCATCGATCATGAAGCACTCGATTACCAAATCGGCAAGATCCACCCGATAAGCTTGGGTCATATTTTTGTCCCCGGAAGGCCGTTTTTCATCGACGCAAACGCAATGTCGGAAGCTGCCGAGACGATAGCTGCAATAACTTCAAATGACATCAGGGAAGCGGTCGAACAATCTTTCGACACCTGCAAAATACCTCTGGGCGGATTAATCAAAAACGATGCGCGGGACAGCATCCCTTCTTTGCATGAGATTCACAACGTCCTGCTCAAACGGCAAGAAACAATCCAACGCGACATTCGCGCGCCATCCTATATGGCCAAAGTATTTCAATTGAGTCTCAACGATTACGAGCAACTAAATCGCCGAAACCACCCGCACAAACCCGCATCACTTCCAACGGCAAAGGCAGCATTTCATGCCCGACGCTGACCGCTTGCCCCCCAGTAACGAATGGCTCGCAAGCCGAGGCTGGAAGCTGGCCTCCGGCGAGGCAATGCGCGTGTGCGGGGTCAGCCCGGATAAATGCGAGCGCGAGCTCCATAAACCAAATGACTGGTATCAAAATATCGCCACAGGACAATTGGCCTATCAAAAATTTATCTCGCCCGTTAAGGCGTTCTCCGAATGCCTCGCCTCATATTTCGCGCTTTCCGTCGGCCTCTGCTGTCCACGGATAGAAGTGAACGCCTATCGCGATCCACTCGGCAGAAGCGCCTATGCCTGCGCATCCCCGTTGCTCGGAACGCAACCGAGAAACCTCTTCGATTTCATAGAAAAAGAATTGCCCGGCATCGCGCCGGAAAATCCGCCGCCCTCAATCGCGCAAATCAGCCGAAGCGTTTCATCCTTCATTCCTTTCTGGATATGCACGGCCAATACAGATGCAAGTACGGAAAACTTCGTTATTGTCGCCTTGAACGGGGGCTCCGTCGGCGGCACCAGCATCGATCACACCTATCTCGGCTTTCATCCCGCTAATTATGCGGAGATATCGCTCGCCCATATTTTCCGTGCCTCGCGCCCGTTCTATATCGATACGCAGGCAATGGAAGCAAGCGCCAACGCGATAGCCGCGCTCCCTCAAACAAACCTGCGGCAAATCGTCGAACAGGCTTTCGACAAATGCCAGATTTCTTCCAATGGCATCGAAGGCTCCTGCACAAACGACAGCCTCCCTGCCTTGCATCAGATATACAATGTTTTGTTGAAGCGCCAGGAAACCCTTCATACCCAAATCCACACCCCGTCCTATATGTCCAAGGTCATGAATGATGACTATGATTGCCTGAATAAACGCACCGGGCCGGGCACTCCCACTTTTCATCCGCTAACACCCGCGGGGGCCGGTTTCGCTCCCTAAACAAGCCCCAAGCCATTGCGGGTGAGGGAGCGGGGGAGACTCTCAACGGCTTCGGGTACGATAAAAGCGCAGCCCTTGGACGCGCCCCGTTTTTTGTGTACGGTGAGGGCTCCGCACGAATCTTCATTGTTTTTATCAGGACTCCACATGCCAAAGCCCACCACCCGCATCGAAACCGACTCCTTCGGCCCTATCAAAGTTCCGGCGGAACATTATTGGGGCGCGCAAACCGCGCGCAGCTTGCAGAATTTTAAAATCGGCGGCCAGACGATGCCGGTGCCCCTCATCCACGCTTTCGGCATTCTGAAAATGGCGGCGGCGCAGGTCAACGTCAAACTCGGCGAGCTCGACTCCAAACTCGGCAACGCAATCGCCAAAGCCGCCGAAGAAGTCGCACAGGGCAAATGGGATAGTGAATTCCCGCTCGTCGTCTGGCAAACCGGTTCCGGCACGCAAACCAACATGAACGCGAACGAGGTTATCTCGAACCGCGCAATCGAAATCCTCGGCGGCGAGAAGGGCAGCAAAAAACCCGTTCACCCCAACGACCACGTCAATCGCGGCCAAAGCTCGAACGACAGCTTCCCCACCGCGATGCATATCGCAACCGTCCTGCAAATCACCGACTTCCTTATCCCCGCGCTCGAACATTTCCACGCCGCAATCGCCGCGAAATCCGTCGAGTTCAAAAACATCGTCAAAATCGGCCGCACCCATTTACAAGACGCCGTGCCGATGACATTGGGCCAGGAATTCTCCGGCTACGCCGAACAATTGCGCCTCAGCATCGCCCGCGCCCGCAGCGTTCTGCCGCGTCTCTATCCGCTGGCCCAAGGCGGCACGGCGGTCGGCACAGGCCTCAACGCCAAAAAAGGTTTTGCCGAAGGTTTCGCCGCACGAGTCGCCGCGATCACCGGCAAACCCTTCATCACCGCTCCCAATAAATTTGAAGCGCTCGCCAGCCACGACGCAATGGTCGAAGCCTCCGGCATGCTCAACACGCTGGCGGTCAGCTTCATGAAAATCGCCAACGACATTCGCTTGCTCGGTTCAGGCCCGCGCTGCGGGATCGGTGAAATTTCTCTGCCGGAAAACGAACCCGGCTCCTCGATCATGCCCGGCAAAGTCAACCCCACCCAATCCGAAGCGATGACAATGGTCGCCGCACAAGTTATGGGCAATCATGTCGCCGTCACAATCGCGGGCTCCAACGGCCATTTTGAATTGAACGTTTTCAAACCCGTCATCATCCACAATGTCATGCAATCGATCCGCTTGCTGGGCGATGCCGCACGCAGCTTCACCGACAATTGCGTGGTGGGTATCGAGCCCAACAAAGACCGCATCAAAAAACTGGTCGGCGAATCCCTGATGCTGGTCACCGCCCTCAACCCGCATGTCGGCTACGACAACGCCGCCAAAATCGCCAAAAAAGCGCATCACGAAGGCACAACCTTGAAAGAAGCTGCGGTCGAACTCGGCCTGCTGACGGCGGCGGAATTCGACAAGCTCATCAAGCCCGAAGAAATGGTGCATCCGTTAGGTTAAAAATATATGATCAGGCGAAAGAATGGTGCCGCAAGGGCGGTAATATTCCTCTCCCGCAAGGGGAGGGGAATTCGTGCGGGATTGCGGCGAGTTTTATTCTGCTTATCACGGAGGTCAAATGAAGCACGCAAGTAGCCCGGAATACCCAAAAGTCTATAGAATTCATTTGATCATGAGGATTGTTGTATCAATCGCAGCACTTTTGTTTGGATCGGTAGGTTTGGACGGCATTATAATATACGACCCTCCTCGCAATATTTTAGCAGGCATCACTTTTCCCTTCGGCGTAGATCCGATTAACTGGGCTGTATTGCTGGCGGCTATCACAGCTTTATATATCGTTTTCCGACCGCGCGTTGCTCTTTACGCTGACTCGCTCGAAATGAGGGGGTTATTCAGAACAAGAAGGTATTCTCGATCTGATATCAAAGGAATTTCCCGGAATGGAAATTTATTGCTTAAGGGAAGCGATAAACAAATCCTTATGCCGCCAAGCCTTAATATTGACGATGCATACAAAAATTGGTTTCGAACAATTTCTAAAAGTCAGTCCGCAGTCTTTAGCGACGATAACGATGCGGTTTTGACGCTCGCCAAAATATTGGATGTATCAAAAGGGAAGGCCGGTTTTATTCTATTCTCAATCATTGCGGCTGGTATTGGCTTAGTTGCTTATATATACAACCAATTTCCACAAATGCATATGCTCGGCCTCTATGTTGTAGCTAAGACTGTTGGAATAGTTTTCGTTTTTGTAGCCCTATTCTGCTCAATTATTATAAAAAAACTAAGTCAGAAAATTAATAATCGAAAATGATTGCAAGTGTACTACAAAACATGAAACGCTCCGTCCGCATCGCCAATCACAGCACCAGCATCTCGCTGGAACCCGAATTTTGGGATGAGTTGAAATCGCTTGCCGCGCGCGATAGTCTTTCTCTCAATCAACTCGTCGCCCGCATCGACGCGACACGCAGCGGCAATCTGTCCAGCGCCCTGCGCCTTTATGTTCTGAAACAGTTGAAGGAGGCATAATGAGCACAGCCATAGGCCTCGACATCGGAGGCACCAAAATCGCAGGCGCCGCCTATGACTCAACGGGCAAAGAGCTCGCCCAAATCGCGTTGCCAACGCCGCCGACCTACGAAACGTTTCTTGAAACCTGCCGCGTCATCGTCGCGCAGCTTGAACAAAAGACGGGGCGCGCTGCGTCGATGGGCGCATGCGCGCCGTCTGCCGATGCGTCAGTGTTCGCGAACATGCCCGCGCTTACCGGCAAACCTTTGCGCCAGGATCTGGAACAACTCTTCGCCCGCAAAATCCCCTTCGCCAACGACGCCAACTGCGCCGCGCTCGCCGAAGCGATGGAGGGTGCAGGCAGTGAATGTGCCTCCGTCTTCGGCCTGATCTTGGGCACAGGAGTCGGTGGCGGCTTCGTCCTCAACGGCGAGATCGTCGCCGGGGTCAACGGCCTCTGTGGCGAGATCGGCCATTTGCCGTTACCCTATTACGAACCCGAGGACGGCGAGCGCACCCCCTGCGGCTGCGGCCAATCCGGCTGCATCGAAAAACTTATCGCGGGCGCGGCGCTCTCGCGCCTCTATGAATCAATGACCACCCGCACCGCAGACGCCAAACAAATAGGCGAACAGGCCCGCGCGGGCGACCGCGACGCGCTCCGCGTCCTCGACCGCTATTACACGGTCGTCGCCAAAGCAATGGTCACAATCCTGCACAGCTTCGACCCTGAAATTATAACGGTGAGCGGCGGCCTCAACGCGCTCCCCGGCCTCTACGTAGAAGTCCCCAAACGCTGGGCCCAATTCGCCCTAGCCAAAAACGCCGCCACCCAATTCGCCCCCGCCGAGTTCGGTTCCATGTCGGGATTGCGCGGCGCTGCGTGGCTGGGAAAGAATTCCTAGAAAAACCGCCGGGTTGCTATTGCCTGTCCTTAAGAGGATATGTTATCCCCACGGCATTAATAATTACCCGACGGAGTTTTATCTAGTGACGATTATCAAAGTTCCCGACGATTTCTTCGTCAATGCGCACGAGCAGGGCCACCGCGCCTTTCATTTTTTTAAGCCCGTTGATTTTGAACTTGGCAACAAGCCAGTCGTACTCGAATTAGGCATGACGGGTCGCAAATTTGAAATTCCCGCAAAAAAGATCGCGCAATATGATGTGCTCAAGGGCGGCCGCAAAGAACTCGAACGTGCCGAGCTCAAGCTTAACGGTGAGTTTGACGAAAGATCTGCCCTGGATGATCCGACGGCTTATTACCGCTGTGGCATCCGTACTAGAACCATCGCCGATCGATCACCGGTTTTTGATGAACAAAAAATTTATCTGTGTAAGCTTGCCGATTTGAAACCCGTCACAAGCGAAAATCTGCCGGACGCTCATCTGCAAACAATGACCCTACCGCGTATGGGTTTTTACTGCCTGTTTTTCAAACGCGCTTCCGAGATGTGGCTCGCCGAAAAAGAAGGCCGCGAACCTATGCCCGAAAAATACGGCAGCATTCGTTTTGCCACAGGCCGCTACACACCGGGCACATTGCGCATCGTCGAAATCGATGCTTGGGCCAAACCGACGGGTTGGGAAACAACAGCTCAGATCCCCAATTTGCGCGGCAATAAGTCCTGCGTATGGGAAGGTCCGCTTGAACAAGTGCCCGAACGCATGTTCAGGGCTTCCGGCTTTTCTACCCGCACAGAAGC
>JBAVWC010000301.1:0-2541 GCA_049697595.1 Alphaproteobacteria bacterium | reverse complement strand
ACTTTATCGAGGATGTTCGAGATTTTCATGATTTCTGCCCTTGGAGAAAATGTAGAAAGATTGACGCTATATCAGTAGCACAAGACGAGGCTTGGCAAGAAAATAATTTAATCCCATTTTTTTCCTTTCATCTATCATCCGTTGACCTTCGGACAAATGCCCCTCATTTTACATGAGGGTGGAAAAAGAACATCCTTGGGGTGTTAGCCCCCTTGTTATGCACCATACGCTTAATGTGCGAAATGCAAGCTATAACGGCATATATTTGACCATAAATTATGTTCTAAAATTATCCATTGGGAAGCGGCAATTCTGGCAATCCTGACGAAATTCGTCCGGTGCGCCGCGCCGCCCTTGCCGTGGCTTTTTCTTCATCACTAACCCGTTTACGCACACCGTTCGCGGCAGCTTTTTGTCGTTGCCGTAATGATGCGATGGCGGCGGCGCGTTGTTCTTTGGACAGGCCGGGATTGGAAGCTATCTCGTCGATCATGCCTGACCATCTATCAAATTCCTCCTTATAGGCGGCTTCGGCACGGCCTGATGAAGCTTCCCCGCCACCACTGTTCTCGGAATTGGGGGTAAAGTTCTGTTCCCCTGCACTCTGTCCTTGTTGGGATGTTGCGCGTTGCGGTGCCGGACTCGTGTTTTCGGTCGTTAGTGCTGCCGCCATTGTCGGTGTCGAAAGCGGTTTGCTCTGGTGTGATGCAATGAGGCGTCCGGCGGCGCGATATGCCGCTGTCTGGGGCGCACTCTTTATATATGTGTCGCCGCGCGATTTGCGGGTTGTCTTTGGCAATGTGGCTTTGACCTGAGCCTTGCCCTCGGCGACTGTCGGCAGCTTGGATATGTCGATATCGGCGAATGATCGGCGCAGAACTGCCTTGGTCGGTCTGCCGTGAATCATGCTCGACAGCGCCTTGTGCTGCCCCCAGGGCAGGATGATGACAAACTGGCTTTTGTCGCCCCGGCACAGGACGATGCTTTGCTCTTTCAGCGCGGCCATAAATTCCTGACCGCTTTTGCCTTTGTTAAAATCGGCTGTGATTTGTTCGCGCAGCTTGAAGATGTCAAAGCCGTAGCGTTTCGCCCATTCGACCTCCGATTTCTTGAAGTCGCGGCCTTTCACCATCATCGGGCGCAGTTTGAAGGTTTTGTCGATCTGGCGTTGGGTCTTCTGGTGCGCTGCGTAGTCATTGCCCATATTTTTGGCTGCGCCGCGGTCTGGATGAAAACGGCTCCATAGAACGTGATAATGAATCCTGCCTTTCTTTTTGTGTTCCACAACGACGCGCGGATGGCCTTTCAAGCCGAGATTTTCTTCCAGCAAATCGACGGCGGCGCGGATTTCGTCTTTGTTCCAGATGCGGTCGGTTTCGGGATTTACCTTCGCGCTATAGAGGGGCTTTTTGCATTTGGTGCCTTTGGCTGACATCTCGATCATCCGCAGGGCTTCGTCCGCGTTTTTGGTCGCAAAGCCCAGAACCTCGCGCACGGTGATGCGCTCGTTTTCTGCCCCGCGCAGATAATGGTCGCGGGATGACTGGGAGCATTTGATCGACTGGCCTTTAATAATAACAGCCATAGGTACCTCCGGGCTTAATCGCCCCGTCCCAAAGCCGCCATGATCGCGCGCGCCGCCTTGCAGAGTTCGATCAGGGCGGCATTGGCAGCTGCGGGATTGCCGCCGATCCGGCGAATGAGCAGAACAAGCTGATTGACGACATTCCCCGCCTTGTTGATGACGCCCATGCAACGCTGGAGTTCCCTCCAGTCGGCGCGGATCCGGCGATGGGCTTTCATGAGAGGTTTGCCCGTGCTTTGCAGCCGCATATAGGTCGAGATTTCAAGGCCAGTCTTGGCGGCGTTATTCTTGATGGTGGCGCGGTCTTCCGGCGTACAGCGGAAGAACATCAGTTCGGACAGGCGGCGTTTTTCTTTTCGCCTACGGCGCGGGTTGATGGGCAGCGCCCTCACCAGTTGTTTTGACGAACCGCCCTCTTCGGCGGTTTGACAAAACATTACTGGCACACCTCCCTTAACGCCGTCTTTTTCAGAATCGGACATGGATCTGGTCATGCGAAAGCCCCTTTCAAGAATAAATTTGGGAAGAAATAAGAAGAGAAAAAGTTACGAAGACGACGAGAAATTATTTCTGTTCCGGCAAAATATCATCTGCATCTTCTGGCATATCGCAAACAAGCGGACCGTTTTTAGGATGAACCGGGCAAACAGGGAGTCCGATTTTTGCCAACTTTGATGTAATGCGTACGCTATAGCCGCACGACGCGCTGCATTCGGCCTTAAGCCATTTCTTTGCTTGTTTCTTCGGAACATCCGACGCGCCGGTAAAGTTTAGCTTGGCGTGGGGTAAGGTTCCGAGGTTTGCGGCGATAGTTTTTAGTTTTTCCATAAGAAGAAGCGTTGGCGTTGTTTGACGCATTTTGCCCTGCAACCCGACAAGCAAGGCAATGTCCCTGAACTGTTTGCCGTGTTTTACGGTCGGCGGCAAAAGCGTATGGATCAATTCATGGACAAGAA
>JBAVWC010000300.1:0-11673 GCA_049697595.1 Alphaproteobacteria bacterium | reverse complement strand
GTTCCAGACCGTTCAGTTTTCCGGGCATGACGATATCGCTGAACAGCAAATCAATCTTGTCGCCCTCTGTCAGCAATTTAAGCGCATCAGCGCCATTTGCCGCTTCAAGAACATGATAGCCAAGCTGATTAAGCTGTTGTTTGACGATATTGCGCAGGTCGCCGTTGTCTTCGACAACTAAAATGGTTTCGTGTCCGCCAGTTGCTTTGGCTGGTTGGGTGTTTTGAATAATCGTTGCCGTATCTTTAATCGCCCGAGGCAAATAGAGGCGGAAAGTGGTGCCTATATCGATTTCGCTATAAACATTCACATGACCGCCGGATTGTTTCATAAAACCGAAAATCATGGCAAGGCCGAGCCCCGTGCCTTTGCCCCGTTCCTTGGTGGTAAAAAACGGTTCGAAAATGCGCGAGGCTACCTCAGGTTTGATCCCCATGCCCGTGTCGGTTACTTCGATCACGACATAATCGCCAGATGTGACTTCGGCATGTCGTGCGGCATAATCAGCGTCAAGATGGCCGTTATGAGTGGCAACCTTTAACTGCCCGCCACGCGGCATCGCATCGCGAGCGTTGGTCGCCAGATTGGTCAATGCCGATTCCAATTGCGCAGGATCGGCGACAACCGGCCATATGTCCGATGCGAGGTTAAGGGAAATTTGAATATCCTCGCCGAGCGTACGGGCAAGAAGCTTGGTTATCCCTTCTACCAGTTTGTTAATGTTGATGTGCTGAGGCTGCAATGTTTGCTGGCGCGCAAAGGCAAGTAGACGACGCGTTAAATCGGCGCCGCGTAACGCAGCCTCCAAAGCCGATTGCGATAACTGCCGGGCCGAAGAGTTGTCCTCCAACTGCTCGCTGAGGATGTCCAGATTACCGATGATGATACTGAGCAGGTTATTGAAATCATGCGCCATGCCGCCTGTCAGATTGCCGATGGCCTCCATCTTCTGCGCCTGCTGCAATCCTGCATTAAGATGAAGGATTTGTTCCCGCTGTGCGTAGAGGTCGAGGTAAACCTTGACCTTGCTGCAAAGGATGTCGGGATTGATCGGTTTAAAAATATAATCTACCGCGCCAATTTCGGCGGCTTGGGTCGCGTATTTATCTTCCTTATTGATGGCCGTAACGAAAATAATGGGCACGCCGGACATGGACTCATGTTCTTGCATCAATTTAGCGGTTTCAAAACCGTCCATCTCCGGCATCTGCACATCCAGCAAGACGACCGCGAAACGATGACGGAGCATGAGCGAAAGAGCTTCGTTGCCCGACATGGCTTTGAAAATTGAAGCATTCAAATGCCTCAAGACTTTTTCTGTCGCCACCAGATTTTCTTTTCTGTCGTCGACGATTAAAATATTGGGCCGCACCGAGGACGGAAAAATGCCATTGACGCTTGCCGACAGGGCTTTTCTTGCCAGAGGTTCTTGATCCATATTCTTCATCCTTCACGGTTTGCTTAATTGCAACAGTAGGGGCACCAGTTTTTCCACATCCACGATATAATCAACCGGTGTCGCATCAATCGCCGCTTGCGGCATATAGGGAACCTCTGCCGTCGCGGGGTTTTGTACAATGGCCGTGCCGCCACGGTCTTTGATGGCTTTAAGTCCACGGCTTCCGTCGCCATTGGCACCCGTCAGCACAACACCGATAAGCGAATCCGCGAAGGCATCCGCCGCGCTTTCAAACAATACATCGATAGACGGGCATGAATAATTAACTGGCAGGTCAACGGACAGGCTGAAGCAACGGTCGGGATCCACGAGCAGATGATATCCCGCCGGAGCCAGATAGACGACGCCCCGCTGTATGGGTTCTTTATCTTCCGCTTCTTTGACCGTAATCGCGCTGATACCGTCCAGATATTCGGCCAAAAAACTTTCCGGCTGAGAGGCCGTATGCTGTACGATAGCGATGGGAAGCGGAAAACTTTGCGGTAACGCGGGAATGACGATCTTCAGAGCCTGCATGCCCCCGGCAGACAAACCCATGACGATCACTTCATGCATGCGTCGAGCCATATTTTTTATAGATTCTGTGCCTTGTGTCCACAGGCTCATAGAGCGATTTTACAGCGCTGAAATTAAGCGTTTCCTTGTTGCCCAGGCATAAAAACCCTCCGTGACGCAGGCTTTCCGTAAATTGGAAGAGAACCTGATCCTGCAATGTCTTGTCGAAATAGATGAGCACGTTCCGGCAGCAGATAAGATTCATCTCGCCGAAAACGCCATCGGTCACCAGATTGTGATACGAAAATGTAATCTGTTTTTTCAGATAATTCTTGAATTTCACCAGATCATAACTGGGCGTGTAGTAATCGGAAAAATCGCGCTTGCCGCCCGCCGCGCGATAATTGGCGGCATAGGCTTCCATATTCTTGGATGAATAGACCCCTTCCTGTGCCTTCTCAAGAGAGTGCTTGTTGAAATCGGTCGCATAAATGCGGGCGCGATCGAGAAATCCTTCTTCATGCAAAAGGATGGCCATGGAATAAACTTCCTCGCCTGTAGCGCAGCCGGCATGCCAGATTTTGACGAAGGGAAAGGTCTTGAGCGCAGGAATGATTTTCTCGCGGATAGCACGATACACGGGTGGATCGCGGAACATTTCCGTGACGGTAATCGACATGTGTTTCAGGAACGCGTCGAAATGACGCTCATCGCGAACCAGCGAGTTAAGAAGCGCCGTATAGCTGTGAAGCTTGGACTGTTCCCTCGCGCGGTCTAGGCGGCGTTTCAGCGAGGCAGGAGAATAATGGGTAAAGTCATAGCCGTAACGGTCAAGTATGCCGTTAAGCAACAGATCGATTTCCATTTTCTCCGCATCGGGTGCAGGTGGTATAGGTGCTGTCATCATGCAGCCGGTTCCTGCTCGAACAGCCATACGCGCAACAGAGTCAGCAGCCGTTCGATATCGACCGGTTTGGTCAGATAGTCATTGGCCCCGGCGGCGATGCATTTTTCCTGTTCCTCGGGCATCGCGCGCGCCGTCAGCGCGATAATGGGTAGATCCTCATAACGGCTTTGGGCTCGAATGGCTTGCATCGCCTGATAGCCGTCCATGACGGGCATCATGATATCCATAATGACAAGATCGATCGACATATCTTCTTCGAGCTTTTCGAGCGCCATTTGGCCGTTGTCGGCGATGACGACATTCATCCCGTGTTTTTTCAGAAGCTTGGACAGGGCAAAAGTATTGCGCAGATCGTCATCCGTCAGCAAAACCTTTTTCCCGTACAGAACCTTGTCCGGATCATGCTGCATGCGGATCATCTCTTGCTGATCCTTGTTCAGGCTCGATTCCACGCTGTGCAGGAACAGCGTAACTTCATCCAGCAGCCGCTCGGGCGATTGAGCACCTTTGATGACGATGCTGCCTGTATAACGGTTAAGCTTGCGGTTCTCGTCCTCAGTCAACTGTCTGGCGGTATAAACGATAATCGGCGGCAAGTCAGCTTCGCCGGACTGTTTGTCTGCTTTTTCCAGCCATTCGAAGCCATTCATGTCCGGCAAATTAAGATCCAGGATCACGCAATCGAAGGTCGTCGCCCGTAGCTGCTCCAGAGCTGCCGTTCCGGTTCCGGCAAGAATAAGATTGACGTCTTTCTTTTTAAGGAGATTCTGGATCGCGACCTGATTGGCCTTGTCGTCTTCGATAATCAAAATCTGCTTCATGTCGGCCCGTAGCAATGCTTCGATTTTAGTGAGGGCGGCGTCGATGCCTTCCTGCTCCACAGGCTTGGTCAGATAACCCATCGCCCCCTTACGCATCGACAGGCTATTGCTGTCTTCTGCTCGGCCTGTGATGATATGCACAGGAATGTGGCGCGTTCTTAAATCGTGCTTAAGCTGGTCGAGGACCTGCAATCCATCGATATCGGGCAATTTAAGGTCGAGGAGTACGGCAGTAACCCGTCCTTCCATCGCTTGCAACAAGCCTGTCTTGCCGTCTCCGGCGACGAGACATTTATACCCGCGCTTGCGGGCGATCTTCATCAGTGTAGTGGCAAATCCCTTGTCGTCTTCGATGATCAACAACACTTTGTCTTTATCGCCGATATTTTTGCGGTCATCGGCGATGAATTCCGCTACGAAGGTGCGCGGCATAACCTTTAACTCTGTCCGGCTTAGCTTCTGTGAAGGACTGACCGTGGTCGCTTGGGTTTCTTCAACTTCCTGACGCGACAACTTGAACGGCAGAACCAGCGAGAATGTGCTGCCTTGGCCTTTTTCGCTTACAACGTGAATTTCCCCGCCCAGCAGATGCGCGAACTTGCGCGCTATGGTAAGGCCGAGGCCGGTGCCGCCATAATGGCGATCGATAGAGCCGTCCTCTTGCTGAAACGCCTCGAAAATATGCTTGAGCTTGGACGTATCGATGCCGATGCCGGTATCGACGACAGAAAATGCGACAGCACTATCATGCCCCAGGGATGCGCGCTGCAATCCCATTTCTTTGTCGGGACGATGTATCTTTAATGTCACCGATCCGGTTTGGGTAAATTTGAACGCGTTGGAGAGAAGGTTTTTCAAAACCTGCTCGACGCGCTGCGTGTCGGTATGCAGCGATGCTGGAAGGCCGTCTTCCACCTCGATAGGAAACGCGACGCCTTTGTCTTTTGAGATCGGCATAAATTGTTGCTGCAGCCGCTTGACGATCCCCTCGACGAGAACGTCCTCCGTTATAATATTGAGTTTTCCGGCTTCAACTTTGGACAAATCCAGGATGTCGTTAATCAGGTTAAGGAGTTCGAGGCCATCATTATGGATGATATGCGCTTCCTCGACCTGTTCGGCGGTCAGATTGCCTTCCTCGTTGCTTGCCAGCGACCGCGCCAGAATAAGCAGACTGTTCAGCGGCGTCCGCAATTCGTGCGACATATTGGCGAGAAACTCGGATTTGTATTTGCTGGCGAGCTCGACCTCCTGCGCTTGCTCTTCGATAAGCTGCTTGCTCTTCGTCAACTCCTCGGCCTGCTGGCGGATTTGCGCGTTTTGTTCCTCCAGCTCTTCGTTCGACGCTTCGATTTCTTCGTTGGAGGCTTTCAATTCCTCCTGCTGCATCTTCAGCTCTTCCTCGCTGCGTTCCAACTGTTGCATATAACGCAGCAATTCCGTCTGTGCGCGCTGGCGGGTGCGCTGGTAAATCCAGATCGCCAGAACCAGAGCAATATAAAACACGGCGATGCTGGAATAGACGATCATGTCGTTCTGCCGCGTATTGGCTTCGTCGGCCTGCAAGCGCAATTTTAGCAAATGGTCTTCCTCTGCCTGCATCATTTTGATGATGCCACGGAAACCGTCCATTAATTCTTTGCCGCGGCGAAGATCTGTTTTCTGCTGCGCCGTTACAAGATCGCTGTCTTTACGCAGGGTGATCGAGGAATCCATATAGGCAAGAATATTCTTAATAGCGGTATCCGCATCATCCATGTTTTGCTGCTCAACCGGATTATCGGATGTCATGCGCCTTAGAATTTCCTGTTCTTCGACTATTGAATGATGTTGCCCCAGATCATCGCTTTTCGGGCGGTTGTCGGGAGAATTCCTGAGCGACTCCTTATAAGGATCCAGAAATAATTCATCCCCGCTGAACATATAGGCGCGTTGGCCGGTTTCGGCGTCTGCAAGGTCGTTCTGGAGTTGCTGGATGTGTCCCTTAACCTCGAACGTATGGTCAACCCATTGCCGCGCGGTGACGCTGGCTGCGCCTTGCTGGTAAAAAATAACCGCCGACGCGCCCATTAAAAGAGTAACCGCGATTATGGCGATTGCGGTCGCGTAGCGCATAAAAAAATTATCTGACGTGCTCATCATGACCATTTCCTTGTAGAGAGAATGTGGGAATTATCGGGGCGAATCATACGACTATTTTCATGTCACTGTGGGGCACGCGTCAACCAATTCCAGTAGTTTGGTTTTGTTAAACGGCTTTGCCAGAAAACCTTTTGCGCCCTGTTGCTTTGCCAGTTTAACATTTTCCAGTGAACTGTCGGCGCTCAACATGATGACATGGGCTTTGGGGTCGAGCTCCTTCAGTTTATCGAGCACTTCCTGCCCGTTTATGTCGGGCATGTGAATGTCCAGCAACACAATATCCGGGTTATGGGTTTCATAGGCGGCAACGGCCTCGCTGCCAGCCAAAACTTCAATAACCGCGCCCTTATCCTGAAGTCCCTTTTTAGCCAGAAGGCGCATATACATATCGTCATCGATGACCATGAAAATATTGTCGCGCCGGGAGATGCGGTGCCGGTAAAGCATTTCTTTTTCCGACGCGGGCGGAGCGATCAATAATTCGATCTTTTTCAAGCCGTCTTTGGTAGGAGGGGCAACCGTCGTTTCGCAAATATCCCCCGGCAAACGCTCGCCGATTATCTTGACCACATTCTTAGGGTTGTTATTCTGCCCCCATTCTATCAGCATCAGAACTTCCGTCGCATTGCAGACAAGAATGCGCCCTTCATTAACGCCAAAAAGCTGATGTATCAACGCCGCCACGGACGATGTATCGGTCACTTGCTGAGCGGCAGCCAGCTTGACTTCGACAATAAGCCAGTCATGCAGCCGGTACTTTAAAAGCCCCATATACTCAAGCAGCATAGACCGTTGATTGGGGGGTATAATTTGCATAGAGAACCTCGTGTAAATTGGAAAAACTAACCTTGAACTTCGCTTAACAGCCCTTCCCGGGCCAGAGCCTCATTGACGCTTCGATAGGCTTTCTTGATCTGCTCCAGTACAGCCGTCCGTTCAGCCGCCGTAGCAATATCCATGTCCTGTGCTTTTGTGCACAGGTGATGCAGCTCTTCCGCCCCGATGCCGGCAGCACCGCCTTTCAGCATGTGCGCCGCTTCGCACCACGCCTTGTTGTGTCCGTCGGTTTGGTTGGCTGCCATTGTCAGCAGATTGATGTTCGATTGTTGGATAAAGACATTTATCAACTCACGTTCTGTGTCTTTATCTCCTTCGGAAAAAGTTTTCATTTGCGTCAGGTCGATGCAGGAATGTGACGCTTTCTCCGGCGCAGCCTTTATCGTTTCAATCGAACTAAAATCGATCCATTGCCCCATTATTCGGGACAATTCTTCCATAACGATAGGTTTGCTTATATATTCGTCCATGCCGCACGCTAGGCATTTCGCACGGTCGCCGACCATTGCATTGGCGGTCATCGCAATGATGGGGATATGTCCGCCTGTTGCTGTTTCTATGGCCCGAATTTCGATGGTCGTGTCATAGCCGTTCTTTTCCGGCATGTGGCAATCCATAAGGATCATATCCCAGGTGCCGCTCCGATAGTTTTCAATCACGTCGATGCCGCTCTGGACGATCTTGAATTTATCAATGCCAAAACGTTCCATAAGCTTGCGGATAAACACCTGATTCATCGGATGATCTTCGGCTACCAGAACCCGTGTTTCAGATGGTTTGAGGGCGCTATATATGGCGATCTCACGATGGCTGCTTTTCTCCCGGTACAATTGATCCGTGACCGCATAGGGGATTTCAACCCGAAAAGCCGATCCTTCGCCGACTTCGCTTTCAAGGCTGATAGTACCGCCCATAAGTTCGACAAGCTGCTTGGTAATGGCAAGTCCGAGTCCGGTGCCGCCGTATTTGCGCGTCGTTGAACTGTCGGCCTGCACGAATTTATCAAAAATACTTTCATGCTTGCTGGCTGGAATGCCAATGCCGGTGTCCCTGACCTCGCAATGATAAAGTATGTGCGTGTCGTCCGTAAAAACATGACTGACCTTTACCCGCACGCTGCCGTAATCGGTATATTTGATGGCATTGCTGATAAGATTGGTAAGGACGCGCGTCAACCTGCCCGGATCGCCCACGACATAGGGCGGCAGAGAATCTTCAAGCTTGAGCACGAGTCCCTTTTCCCGGGCGAGGGGATGCAGCCGGTCTATGACATTGCTTTGCAGATAAGAAAGATCAAAACCGATATGCTCCAGCAACATGGCTCCGGATTCAATTTTCGATAAATCAAGGATATCGTTCACGATTTCAAGTAACGCCGTGGAGGACGTAAACACCGTATCAGCTAAAACGCGCTGCTCCGCGGTAACGCCCGACTCTTGCAGTAACCGGGTCATGCCCAAAATGCTGTTAAGTGGCGTGCGCAGTTCGTGGCTCATATTGGCGAGGAATTCCGATTTTGTGCGATCGGCTTGCTCGGCTCGCCTTCTTGACTGGTTTAGCTCCTCTTTATCTTTAAATTTTTCCGTTACGTCCTCGATCATGCCGACCAAGAGCTGGGGTTTTCCTTCTCCGTCGTAGATGGGGATTTTGATCGTATGCCCGGTGAAAGTGCCTTTAGAAGCAGTAACCGGCTCGGCCTCGATATCAATAAGTTTTCCGCCGGCCATGACCAGCTCATCTGTTTGCCGGAAAAAATCGGCTTCAGCCTTTGGAAACAGGTCGTGATCGAGGTGGCCAACGACAACCTTATTATTCATCGAGAATATTTCCTCGGCCATACGGTTAATGAATCGGTAGCGATACCCCTGACGAACGTCCTTCACAAACAGCGCCAGCGGCATATTATCCAGAATGGTCTGCATCAACGTTTTGTTATCGCGCAATTCCTGCCGCCATAACCGAAGGCTGCGCAGCACAAAATATCCTGTAACCGCCAGAATCGCCGCCGTGGCAATGGAGACGCGAGACATCCATTTAAGGTTGGATGTAATAGATCCGACTGCATCGGAGGCTGCAAAACTTCCCTTGATCATATGTTTTGTATAAAGGCTGTAACAGGACAACCAGATAAGGGCGGCAAAGGCGCACAGCACCGTTAAAGACAGCCCCTTGGCCGGGAAGGCGGAGGCAACACCCTCCTCGTCCTGGTCGTCACGGATCGTTTGGTAAACAACAAGCGGAAGCAATACGCTGAGAATGACGCCGATAATTACAATTCCGATTGTAGCGCCGGATGCTCCCCATCCCTTGACCGGATCAATCATGGGCATAGGCAGACTAAAGACGACCGCTGCCATGCCGGTATAATGCATTCCACAGATGCCAGCAGCCAGAATGATCGCGGCGCATATCTCAAGCAATTTTTGCTGCTTGCTGCTGTACCGCGCAAGGGTGAAGCATGTCCACAGGGCAACGCTGGAGGCTGTTATCGCAATGGCAATCGATAAAACGAAAATATTAACCCGATAGTGGACGGGAACATTCATAGCGGCGACGCCAATATAATGCATGGTGCTGATACCGGCGCCCAGCAATATGCCCCCTCCGACGATCTGTCGGATTTTTAAGTGTGGGCCGCTGACGATTGCCAGAACGCCATAAGCGCTAACGACCGCAACCGCAAGCGACACCACGGTTAAAAGAGGATCGTAATTTACCGGCATATCCATTTTGTAGGCCAGCATTCCGATGAAATGCATCGCCCAGATGCCGGCACCTAAAGCCAAAGCGCCTCCCCCTCTTAACATGCGACGGCGGCTAGGATTTTTCGTATTGGCAAGATAGCGTGAAAGCATCAAGGCCATATAGGACGCAAAGCTCGCGACCACGAAAGACAGCGCAACGAGCGCATAATTATAGGTGCCGTGCGCGGCGGCGGCGTAAGAGGGATCATAGATGAAGGGAGAATTCGGCATTTATTCCTTAACGCATCCTGTGGATACTACTGAAACAGCTCTCCGATTTTTTCCGCCAATTGCTGTTTTCGGAACGGCTTCCCGATAAAGTGGACATTCGCTTCGAGAAGTCCGGTTTGGATAATGGCGTGAGCCGCATAATCGGAAAAGAAAAGAACCCTCAAACCGGGGATCATTTGCCCCATCTGCTTCGCCAGCATCGGGCCATTTAATTTTCCCGGCAATATGACATCGGCTAAAAGTAAATCGATATCCTGATGGACTTTGACGATTTCCAACGCCTCGTCCCCGCTTTCCGCAAGAATGACTTTATAACCCATCTCTCTGACGAATTCCGACGTTATCATCAGCACGTTTTTGTTGTCTTCGACGACCAGTGCCGTTTTTTGTTTCTTTGCGTCACCAAGGGCAGCAGGGGCCGCTTTCTTGGCGGGAAGCGGTATGGCGACTGCCTTGGGCAGGCAAATCTTTATCGAAGTGCCGCGTCCTCTTTCGCCATAGATTTTGATGTGCCCATTATTCTGTTTGATAAATTCATGAGTTATTCCCAAACCAAGTCCGAAATCCTTACCAGCTTCTTGGAGGGATGTTACGTTCGTCGCCATGCCTGCGGGGCTGTCACTGACCCTCAGCATAACGTATTCGCCAGGCTCGGTGCCGGGATTATGTTTTGCATAATCCGTATCGACGACGACATTCTTTGTTTCATAAACGAGTTTACCGCCATCAGGCATGTTATCCCGGGCATTTATAGAAAGGGTCAGTAATACATTTTGCAATTGTACCGGATCGATATGAACGGTGAACAAGTCCGGATCCAAAGACAGGACGACCTCGATCCGGTCAGTCAGGATATGCTTCAGCCACTCGGAAAAAGCCGAGATCTCCTCATTCAGAAAAGTATCTCTCGGTTGAAATGTTCGTTTGCGGCTGAAGCCTAAAAGACGCCGGGTCAGCTCCGATCCGTGCAAGGCAGCCTGTATGCCTGGTTCAATAAGCTGCTGCAAAGGATCGTCTGCGGCAACCCGCTCTTCCATAATATCCAGATTGCCCAAGATGATGGCGAGCAAATTATTGAAATCATGTGCGATGCCGTCGGTCAATTGGCCGAGCGATTCCATCTTTTGAGCCTGAAGAAGCCGATCATGCGTGTCGGATGTGGAAAAAGGCGCATAAGCGGTGCTGATAGGGGCGGGGGGGGCATTCTCGCCGCCGCTCTCCGGCTTTTGTCGCCATCTGCCGATGACACCGGTAAATATAGTAATCAACCATACCACACCAATCGCGCTTGCGCGGTTGATCGACAGGGCGGAGGCGATGAAAGAATGATCGGAAGAAATGTAATACCCCCCTAGGATAAAGAGGCTGGCGATAACGGCCAAAACAAACATATAAGAGTATGTCGCCTGCGAATTACATTTCATGTGTCCTGCACCATTCTGAACCTATGGGTAATTGGGCGCACCGGAGTGCACGCTAAATTTTGCTGTTAGCTGATACATTCTCGTCGGGCGTTGAGAGGGAAAGTTTGATCGATTCAAGCGCTGACTTAAGCTCTTTGATCCGAAAGGGTTTTCTTAGATTGGCGTCGATAGTAAGCCGCAGCCCGTCCGCCATTTTTTCCGCCATCGCGCGATAATCTTCAGCGCCGCTGAGAATGATAATGCGAGCAGCACTGCCGCTTTTATGAAGAAACCGCAAAACCTCAAAACCATCCATATCCGGCATCAGAATATCCAGAATAAGGACCTGGGGTTTGTAGGTATTGTAAAGCGACTGTATTTCAGAAGAATTGCTCGTGGCGCGTGCGTCAAACCCGACATCAACGGCAACCGTGCATATAAGTTCGGCTAGGTCTTTAGTATCTTCTATGACCAGCAGGCGATATTCAGACATTCACATACCTTAATTCTCTGGGTGGAGATAACTTTCTATTAGATCAGTCAGAACCGATCAAGCCGCCTTTGATGCCCGTTCTTTTTGATTCCCGATACTACATGATGACAGGGTATCGTTACATGGGGGGGGGCATAAAAC
>JBAVWC010000299.1:0-1635 GCA_049697595.1 Alphaproteobacteria bacterium | reverse complement strand
AGCACGCCCGCGGGACACTTCAGCCCCGCGGCCGAGGCGGAGGCGGCGAGAACGCCGACGGCGAGGACTGCGCAGAGCCGAGAGAAAAATATCATGTCCCACTTTACAACAGCCGCGGCCGAGCCGTCGATCCGGGCTAGCAGGCTGCTGAAAAACTCCCTGCGCGCTGGGAATGGAGACTCCAGCGTCAGTCGATTTTTTTAGTCGGGATTCGCCTGATCCGATTCCGGACTATACGGCGGCCTGGAGGGTCGCGATGCGCTTGAGGTTGAGCACCCAGCCGATCATGAACGCTTCTTGGCGAACGTTTTCGAGTTGTCGGCGAGCAAAGCGCCGCAGTCCGTGCAGTTCTTTGCCCTCGCCCCACAGCTCCTCGATCTTTTTTCGCGCCCGTTGACTCAACTGGTAGCCAAGCCCACGGCATCTCATCCGAACCCGCATCAGCGCTTTGTCTCGGCCCGTTTCCATCGTCGCCAAGTGCGGAGCGATCTTTCGATCAAGCAGTCTTTTCGCGAACGCCTTTACGAAATAACCTTTGTCGCCGCCCAAACTCGACGGCGAAAGCTTGTAGCGCGATTTGGCGCGGTCCAGTAGGGCAACGGCTCCGTCCCTCTCAGCTTTGCCTGTGAATAACTCGACGCCGATCCCTGTGAGGATTCGGTTCCTGTTCTCCATCGTGCCGTTGACGACGTAAGACGGAACCGCCGCGGTCTTGTTCGACTTCGTCGCCAGACGTGAATCCGGATCGGTCGTCGATCGATGCGTCGCGTTCGAGCGCTTCTCTCCGTGCCACCCGACGCTCGGATTGCCTTTGTCGTCGTCGTCCGTCTTCGCCTTCTCGGTCGTTTTCTTCTTTCCCGAGATCGTCTCTCGATATTGCTCCGGACTTTGGTAGACCTCGATGGGCGCCAAGCTCTTCAAGCTCGCGTTGGCCCGCACCAGCGTTCCGTCCACCGACCAGTGCATGCTCACCCAGCCTTTCGACTTCGCGTGCATAACGGTGTCGTCGAATAGCTTTTCGAAAATCCCCGAGTCGTCGAAACGATTTTCTCGGTTCTTCGAGAACGTCGACGCGTCCCAGACCGGCGAGTCGATGTCCAGGCCCACGAACCAGCGCAACGCCATGTCGCAGGTCAACTGGCGGATGATGTTTCGGTCGGACCGGCAGCCCAACAGATAGCCGCCCAGCATTGCCAAGAAAATCTGCTCCGGCGGGATGCTCGGCCGACCGTTGTCCGCGCAGTAGAAGTCGGCGCACAACTCGCGGATGCGCGCCGTGTCGACGAGCGGTCGGATGCGACGCAACGGGTGATCGTCAGGGACCAGATCCTCCAACTGGACCGTGTGGAAGATGTTTTTCTGACCGTCGGAGCTTCCCATCATGCTGGCCCCCGTTCGTCCGTTGTGTTCCCTCGGGACAATTCTACGAACTTCGGGGCAGACCTCTTCCCTGCGCAATAGCCCGCAAGGGGTTTTTCAGCAGCCTGCTAGATGGATCAGGCGCCGAACGGCCATCACGGCCAATCCGGCGACGGCCCCCAGCAGAACGAGCGAATTGACGAACGCCGCGACGACCCCGGCTCTTTGATAGCCGAAGGTGCGCCTCTGCGTCGCGGGAAGGGCCGCCAGCAGATG
>JBAVWC010000298.1:0-12865 GCA_049697595.1 Alphaproteobacteria bacterium | reverse complement strand
GATTCAGGTGGCCTCGCTGCAAACACCGGCGCCGCAACAATCGCCGATTTTACAGACGCCTGCGCCTCCCGAGGCCGTGGCGCAAACGACCACGGCCCTGCAAGCCCCCGTACAAACGGCAAGCGCTGCGCCAGTACCCACCTCATCGATTGCAAATCTGCCTGCGGCGAATGGCACCGCCAGTCCCGGCATACCGCTGGATCGTTCCAAACAACCTTATGGCGGGGTTATGGATACCGCGATGATGCGGAGCGCCCAGCAAAATCAGGCGCTCGCGCTGGCAATGGCGGGCAGCTCTGGCGCGATGCAGGCGCAGCATAATTTGCGCAACAGCCGTTTTGCGACATTGAATACGGTAACGCCGACTGTGGCCGCTCCTGTTACCAGCGCCATAGCCGATACCAATATTCCACAAGTAGCGCCCACGCCCCAAACGCAAGCCGCGCTGCAAAACCTGCTATTGGAATTGCAATCGATGAAGGGTGTCAGCCAATATCAGAACGCCGCCCAAAGCACGCCGGTACCCGGCAGCGCGGTTAACGTTACCAATTAACGTCTGCGGTTACCGTGGCCTTCGGCACCAAATAAGTATTGGTTCAACCACCTGTTTGGCTTACTTTGTCCCTTAAAGAAATGACGCAAGGGGTCAGGGAATGAGCGTAGAAAATCAGGCGCGCCTCCGCGATATTGCCACTCTGGTGATGTCGGCGTGGATCAGACAGGAAATTTTCAATCGGTCGGAGCGTAAAGTCGCGAAACCTTGCGACGGTTCGGTCGAATGCGTTGTCGGCGAGAAGCTGGACTGGCGCCGCGATCATTTAAACATGCTGCATCTGGCGGCCAATTTCCGGTCGCTCGACGATTACCAGACCGCTATTGCAGTCCGCGAACAGGCGCAAATAAAAGCACGATCACTCACGAAAGAAGTCCTAAAAGATGTTGTCATCGCCTCCACTCGGGAGGATTTCTCAAACGCGGTCACGGATCTTTTGCGTCCCTTTGTTCTTATCTGCGAAACCTCGGCATTAAAAGAGCTTGCCTACGTCTATGCCTGCCTGTCGGGTGAAATGGCACCCTTTTCTTACGACAAGGAACCGAAGCCGGGCGGTATGCTGGCGGATAAAGTGACCGCCGCTTTTGCTACGTTAAAAGAACTGGGCCATTGGCCTGAATGGACTAAGCTCATCGAAAATCAGCCCGCCCCAGCCGTGATCGCCCGAAACGCCGCCTTGAAACAGTTTCATCCTATATAAGGGCTGTCCACCGGGCATAAAAAATTGAATCGTGACATTCGCGAAGTTATTTGCTTTGTAAGCGGGATGTCCAAAACCTTTACTCTTCAAGAAATCGCCACCGCCGTCGAAGGCCGTTTGATCGGCGACGGCTCTGTGCGCGTGACGCGGCTGGCGCATCCGGCGGATGTGCGGGCTGCGGGCGATCTGGTTTTGGCGATGGACGGCAAATTGCTGGATTTGCTGAAGGGCGGCAAAGTCTCTGCCGCGATTGTCGCCGGAAACGAAAATGACAGCGATTTTCTGACGGCTCGAATTGTCGTGGCGCGGCCTCGTGTGGCTCTGGCGCGGCTGACTTCTTTGTTTGCCGTGCCCGTTGCGGTGAAAGCGGGCGTGCATGCGAGCGCGGTGATTGAAGAAACGGCCAGCATCGGCAAGAATGCGGCAATCGGCGCGCAAAGTTATATCGGCGCGCATGCGGTGATCGGCGAGAATGCGGTTTTGCATCCGCAATGCTATATCGGCGAAGGGGCGGTGATCGGCAACAATGCCTTGATTTACGCCGGAGCCAAAATCGGCGCAGGCACCAAAATCGGCGACCGCGCGATTATTCATTTCAACGCCAGCATCGGCGCAGACGGTTTTAGTTTTGTCACGCCGCAAATGGGCAGCGTCGAAGCGGCCAAAGCGGCGGGCGGCGGCGATGTCACCGCATCGAACACGGCCTTGATCCGCATCGCCTCCTTGGCTCCCGTCATGATCGGCGACGATGTCGAGATAGGGGCCAATAGCAGCATCGACCGCGGCACGATTGTTTCGACGCGCATCGGCAACGGCACCAAAATAGATAATCAGGTGCAGATCGGCCATAATGTGACGATCGGCGACAATTGCATGATATGCGGGCGCGTCGGCATTGCGGGCAGCGCCACAATCGGCAATCGCGTGGTTTTAGGCGGCGCTGTCGGCGTCGCCGATCATGTCACCATCGGCGACGATGCAATCGCTATGGCGATGAGCGGCATTGCCGGAAATGTCGCCCCGCGTACCATCGTAGGCGGCCTGCCCGCAGCACCGCGCGAAAGAATTATGGAAAACCTCATGAATATTGGGCGTTTGAAGCAATTTTTTAAGAAAATTGAGCTCTTGGCCGAAAGACTGGAGACGCTTGAGAAAAAATCAAAAACCGACTAATCATTTATTTCCAAACATAACAGGCGATTCCATGTCATCCACCCGTATTGATGAAATTCTCGATATCGTCGCGCAAAAAGCCATGATCGACCGCGGCAAATTGACGCCCGAAGTCAAACTGACCGATCTGAATGTCAGTTCTTTGGATATGGTCGAAGTTATTTTCGCGCTGGAAGACCGGTTTGGCATTCAAATGCCTTTTAACGCCAACACATCGGCCAATGATGTGCAGACCGTCGGCGACGTGATCGCAATGGTCGAGAAGCAATTGCCAGGCAAATAAAAACGGGATTATTTGGGGCTGCCGGGCGTAATCGGCGCCGGACTGGCGTGACGATATTTGGCTTTGTAGGCGGCAATCGCCGGGGAATCGGCCACCCCAACGACCTCGGTCATCGTTTGCTTGATCTCTTGCGCCATTTTGGACGAAGCGTTTTTGCTTAAATACGCGTCGATATAACCAGCGACCGTTTTGCCGTCCAAGGCTTTGAGCTGTTGAATAACAAGCTCTTTGTTCCCGTCGAGGCGGCGGGTTAGCGTGGCGATCATCTCTTGCGTAATCTGATCGGCAACGGCAACGCTGGTATTGTCTTTCAGTTTTTCGCTGGCCTCTCGTAAATCACGCAGCATTTCCCGGGCAATGACGGTTATCCGGGGCAGCAAATAGCCCTCATTCTGGGCCAGAATTTTTTCTGACAAATCCAAAAGTTTCACTGTGGCGGCATAGGATTTTTGCCGTTCCGCGACGGCGAGCGCCGTATAATCTTTCGAGGCCGCCAGACTGGCTGTAAGGGCACCGAAAGAACCTTTCTGGCCCATGTCTATGGCAGTCGCCCTATATTCATCATAAATCCTGATGCCCGTGCCCTTGAACTGGCTGTAGGCGAAGCGCGCCACCGTCAAAGCGAGTGTCAATCGTCCAAGGCTTATGTCCTGTTTCAACTGGCCTGTGTTAGAATCCACAAAAATGGCGGCGATTTGATTTAAAGCGGTGCCTGCGGCTTTGGCAGCCAGAGGGTTCTTTTTTTGCAAGGCGGCCGTGAGTCGGTCGATGATGCTGTTCATGCTATTGTTTCCCTGTATTTTTCTACAGTTAAGAACTGTGCCTTAATCGGGATAACATCGGTTAACTATGTGGGTCATTATGCCAAAAAAAGAGGGGGAGCGGTTAAGGTTTGTTTTATTTTCACCCTCTTTCTCGATTAATCATAGTTAACGCGGGGGTGCGATGAAGGGAGCGTGGCGCGAGAAATGCCTGAACCCGTCTGAATCCCTTGACTCTACCCGTCGATACCACCTATAAAGCCGCGCTTAACGCGTCGATTGCGCAACATAAACAATAATGATGAAGGCCGGGGGTTTCCCCGCGATAGAATTATGGCACGTGTATGCTCCGTTACCGGTACCAAGCCGCTGTTTGGCAACAATGTCAGCCACGCTAACAACAAGACGCGCCGCCGCTGGCAGCCGAACTTGCAGATTTGCTCGTTCCCGTCGGAAATTCTTGGCAAGGCCGTTGCTTTGCGCCTGACCCCCAACGGCATTCGTACCGTCGAACATAATGGCGGAATCGATGCGTGGCTGCTCGGCACCCGCAACAGCCGTTTGAGCGAACCCGCTTTGAAGATCAAGAAGCTGCTCGCCAAAGCTCAGGCGCGCGCCAAAGCCTAATAATCGCTTTCTGAACGCGACGCAGCTTCGTAAGATGGGGCATGTCTTCTTTGTCTGCCCCTCTTCTTTCCAAAACAATAGACGATCATATCGCCTGGATGTCGGCGTGGACTCGCATCGCTTGTTGCGAGGCGCAGGACCGTGCGGCGCGGGCTGTTGCTTTATCCGCGCCTGAAAGCTTTGCCCTGTGGAAGGAAGCCGCTCAAACCCTGCAGGACAAACCGATGCTAGAGAAGCTGGCCACTCTTTATGACCAGTTGCATCGGATCGCCCATCTGGTCGTTTTGAAAGCGCCCGAAGGCGCGCCGCTGGCCCCCGAAGATTATGATTCCGTCGCGCTTAAATATCAGGAATTCATTATCGGTTTGCGGCGGCTGGAGCGCGCGCTGGCAGCGGCGGATTCGGGCCTTGATGTTTTAACAGGTTTGCGGTCGCGGTCGGGGATGCGCGATGATTTGTCGCGCGAGCTGAGCCGATTCCGGCGCGGCGGCAAACCTTTTTGCCTCGCCTTGATGGATATCGATCATTTCAAGAAAATAAACGACCGCTATGGGCATGACAGCGGCGATAAAGTTCTCGCCGCGCTCGCGCTTCATGTTGGCCGCCAGTTGCGCCCCTATGACGATATATGGCGGTGGGGCGGCGAGGAGTTTCTGCTGTGCCTGAAAGACGCGGATCTTGCCGCCGGAATAGCAGCACTGGGGCGCATACGCGCGGGCTTGGAAAAAATGCCTATTAAATTGAGCGACGGGCAAACGATCAATGTCACCGCCTCATTCGGTATCGCGGTCGCCGGCGCAGGGGCGGATATTGACGAGATGCTGGCGAATGCCGACAAGGCATTATACCGCGCCAAGACAGAGGGCAGGAATAGGGTCGCGGCGGCTAGTGTTGAGGAAAGCTAGATTCCAAATTTTCTTTTTTGCCCGCCTGCGCGGCGACGATCATGCCCGATGCGATGATAAGAATTGATCCGACGACCAGATTCCATGTCGGCACTTCGTGCCAGATTAAATAGCCCAACAGCGCGCCGGAAATAAGTTGCGTGTAGTGAAGCTGCGCGACATTGGTCGACGAGGTATTTTTCAAGGCTTTATTATAAAAAGCGTTGGCGAGCAGATTAATGCCGCCGGCGGCGATAAGCATGACGATAGATTTGCCGTCGGGCGCGGGCGCTGCTTGCAGAAAAGCGCCGAAGATTCCGAGCGTGCCCACGGAGAGGGCTGCGAATAACTGGATGCTTTGCGTCGAATCCGTTTTCGATATTTTATGGATCGTCACTGTATAAACAACAAATCCGGCGACGCTGATCGAGGCGGCGATGTAGCCGATCCCTTCACCGGCGATGCCGAGGCGCGGCGCGAGAACGACGAGAACCCCCACAAATCCCGCAACGAGGCAGGCGATTTTTCCACGCGTCGGCGCTTCATGCCGCAAGGCGGTCGAAAGCGCGGCGACGGCGAGCGGCGAGGTAAAGACGGCGATATAGAAAATCGTCAGCGGCAAATGTTTGAGGGCGATGACGGTGGTGTAATTCATCATCATCGCGCACAGACAGATCGTTGCCTGTCCGCGTAAATTATGGGGCCGTAAAACAGCGATGTTGCGCCGAAACAAAGACATGCCGACGATGCCCATGACGCCGACCGTTCCGAGAACCGCCATAATCATAAAGGGCGACAGCGCCGCCTGGCTTGCAAGCTTGATCGCGACATCGGTGACGACCCAACCGAAATAGGTGGCGAGAGCGCAAAGCATCGCCTGGCGGTGCGTCATTATTTTTTGCCTAACGCTTCCTTGACGCGGGCCATAAAGCCTTCGCTTTCGGGGTGGGTTTTGTGCTGTTCGGCCTCGGTGGCGAATTCCGTCAGCAATTCTTTTTGGCGTTTGGTCAGATGCGAGGGCGTTTCGACCGCGAGTTCGACATACAAATCGCCGCGCGTGCCGCCACGGATCACCGACATGCCTTTATGCTTGAGCCGCGCGCGGTGACCGGATTGAGTTCCGGCGTCGATTTTAACTTCGGCCACGCTGCCGTCGAGCGTCGGGACTTCGAGCGCGCCGCCCAAAGCCGCCACCGTCATCGCGATCGGCACGCGGCAAAATAAATTTGCACCCTCGCGCTGGAATACCGAATGTTGTTCGACACCCAAAATAACATAAAGATCGCCCGGATGACCGCCGCGCGCGCCCGCTTCGCCTTCGCCGGACAGGCGTATGCGCATACCGTCTTCGACGCCTGAGGGGATTTCAACCGCGAGCGTGCGTTGCTGACGCACGCGCCCTTGACCGCTGCATTTCTTGCACGGGCTTTGAATGACGCGTCCGGCACCCTGGCATGTCGGGCAGGTGCGTTCGACGGTAAAGAAGCCTTGCTGCGCACGGACGCGGCCGTGGCCTTTGCACATGCCGCAATCGACAGGCGATGTTCCCGCCGCCGCACCCGATCCTTTGCAGGCGTCGCAGGTGATCGCATTGGGGATCGTTATGTTCTTGGTGATGCCGGTGAAGGCTTCTTCGAGCGTGATGTCGAGATCGTAGCGTAAATCGGCGCCGCGTTGCGCGCCCCCGCCGCCTTGTTGGGTGCGTCTGCCGCCGCCGAGAATCTCGCCGAACATTTCATCGAAAATATCGGAAAATCCCGCGCCGAAATCGAAGCCGCCGCCCCCGCCGCCCATTCCGCCCTGTTCAAACGCCGCGTGGCCGAAACGGTCATAGGCGGCGCGGCGCTGATCGTCGCGCAGGACTTCATAGGCTTCGTTGATTTCCTTGAATTTATGCTCGGCTTCGGCATTACCGGCGTTGCGGTCGGGGTGATATTGCATCGCCAGCTTGCGATAGGCTTTTTTAAGCTCTTCGGCCGATGCTCCGCGCTGCGCGCCCAATAATTCGTAATAATCTTTTTTAGCCATTGAGGCCGTCCCCCTATATTGTCCGGATTATATAGGGGTTGGGCGGGCGTCTGACAATGGGGTTAGCTGGCTGGGGTGCCGGTCGAGTTATTCGATGCGCTGGCCGGTGCATTGGACGTCGCCACAGGCGCCGTCGACGCCGCATAGACATTGGTAACGTCGGTGCTGTCAAGAGACAGGCTGCCCGCATACAACTGCAGCGTTCCGTCGCTGTTGGACTGCACGCTGGTGACCTGAAACAGGGCGACGGGATTGGTCGTTCCAATCGTATTGCCGTTGGCATCGGTCGCGGCGACGGTAAAGGTATAGGCGCCGTCGGGAGCCGTAGTGCCGCTGGAGGTAGCCCCATTCCACGAGACTTAATTGCCGCCTGCCGCAGTACCTCCCTGTAATGTATCGACGGTATGTCCGTTGGCGTCCTGAACGGTAACGATTGTGCTGTTAGCCGCGCTGGCGAGACTATAGCCGAATTCGGAATAGCTGTTTTGCAAGGGGAATGCGCCGGAGCTGCTGTTGGCCTGCACGACGCTGCAGACATAACCGATACCGGACGACAGGCTGTTGGCGGAGGTCGCCGAGACCAAATTCGTTAAATCCGTATTGGTCGTGATTTGCTGCTGCACGCCGCCCATTTCCACGAGTTCCTGCGTGAACTGATTAGGGTCGGTCGCGTTAGTCGGATCCTGATTTTGCAATTGGGCGGTTAGGATTTGCAGATATTGCGAAAAATCCAGATTGAGAGTCGATGACATTGCCGCCGTGGAACTGGCCGATGTGCCGCTGGTATTGGTGGCGGCACCTGAATTGGTATTAAGCGGGCTGACGGGAGTAATAGTCATGACGTTCTCCTTTTTGTGTGGTCGCGACTGCTCTGCGCTTTGCGCAACCGCGACTGCTCTTAAACTTGGATATTCACGCCGCCGGGCGTGATGTAATAGGTTTCGGTGCTCGCGCTGTTTTCGATCAGCCCTGTCATATCCTCTGCAGATATCGTGCCATCGGGAGCAGTATTTTGGGTGCCGCCGTTATTATTGGCGGTTTGCCCGGCATTCTGGCCGTTGCTCTGCCCGCCGAGGCTAAATTGCAGACTGCCGGGATCGGCGCGCAGCCCTGCATCCTGCAGCGCGCGCTCGAGGCTTCGAGAATCCTTCTGAAGCATACCGAGAGTCTGGGGATTGTCGGCGGTCACGGTTCCCTGAACCTTGCCGTCGTTGCTGAAATCGAGTTTGACGGTGATCTTGCCCAAATCGGCTGGGTTTAATTGCAAAGTCATTTGGTCGTTGCCGCTTTTGACGCTGCGGTTCATTTGCAAAATGACCTGATCGACGACCGTGGGAAGCCCCACGGCACCACCATTCACCGCACGCAATGCCGATAATGTGCTGGCGAAATTATAAGTTCCTGTCGCCTGCACGCCTTCTGCCGATGCGGCGGCGTTGGAGGTGGGCGCTATTTGCGGGGCGGGATTCTGGTTATCCGGCAGGAAATCGGAATCGGCTCCGGAACCTGCGTTGCCGCTGTTGTTATTTGCCGCAGCCATCAGCGCCGCGCTATTGGCGAATACCTGCGCCGCCGTGGGCGGCGATGCCGTTGATCCCGAAGCGTTGCTTTGAGTGGCGAATATCTGGCTTTGCCAGGTGCCGGATAAATCTTTCTTGGGCGCTTCGACGGGGGCCGATGTTATCGGCTGTGGAAGCGTGCTTTGCACAAGTCCTGTGGTGGCAGGAGAGACATCGGCAGAAGCATTAACCTGTGGCGGGTTTTTATCCTGTGGCTGTGCTGCTGTAAGAAAACTCTTTAGTTTCGTATCAAGCAGGGAAATTTGTGCCGCGACATTGGGGATGACAGGAACTGCATTGGCCGCGTTCGCGGGTGATGCTACTGGCGCATTGGCTGACGCGGGCAGTAAATGCTGGGTGATTTTCTGCAAATCAGTCAGGAGTTGTAACAGCACGGCGGCGGGAGCCGCATCGGCAGCCTCTGGCGTGGCGGAAGATGCGACAGGGGGTGTTGTCGGATCGGACGACGGGTCCGTTGGGGGCGTAGGTGTCGCAGCCAGCAAGTCATTTATATTCGTGCCGAGAGGAGCGGCGTCAGCAGCAGCCGGGGTCGGGGCCGGAGTCGTCGCCGTTACTTCCCCGGTGGGCGCAGTGCCGTCTGCAGTTTTTGTGGGTTGTAAATTCTTGATCATAAATTGAGTCAGCGCGAGAAGCTGGGCGATGAGGGCGATCAGGCTTTGCGTATCTGGCGTGGCTGCCGAAGCAGGTGTATCGGTTGCATCTGCAGCAGCTGTATCGGAAACCGTTGCCGGGGCGGAAGAAGATACCGCAGAGGACGTGCCGGATAAATTATTATCCAGCCCATGCTTGCGGGGAATAACCGCAAAACCCGAAGGCGCGCTTACTTGCCCTGAAACAACCGGGGCTGTGGGTTGAGCGGGCGCGGCATTTTGAGCAACCGCAGAGGGTGACGTGTTTTGCGAACTGGCGCTGGAAGATTCATGCCCGTTTTGCTGGCGCAAAACCACAAGCGCCTTTTGCATTGTCGAAGCAAGGTCTTGCAGATTTTGAAGAAAGCCCGACGTTGCCGGAGGTGGAGAAAGCGCAGGAACGGATGAACCCGTCGTGCCGGTTGAAGCTGGCACCGGCTGGGGCGCGGGTGTGGGAGATTCGAGAAGGCTTGCCTCATCTCCACCTTGCGACAGAAGGCTGGAGAATAAATTATTATGCGTTCCGCTATTGCCGATCTGCGACAGCAATCCGCTAAGCAACGACGATGTTTGCGAGAAAACATCGGAAAGGGCGCTGGTTTGATCCATAAGATTCTTCCTTACACGGAACGGCTGATCGCGACGGGGCGGCAGGTCGGGCTGTAATTCCCCAACATGAGATGCGCCTTGGCGGGATTTTTATAGGATTTCGTCGCGGCGATTTCGGTTTTGACCATTGCCACGACATTTTGGATAAGCTGTTGCGTCGCGGCGACCGCCGCGCGCAGGGTGAGGGCATTCTGTTCGGAAGCTTTGGCTAATTTCTGCGCCACTTCGCGGAGCATATCCTGAGCTTCCCCCGGCAATTTCTTGACGATGTCCGGCTGAGCGGCGATCGCTTTCAGATTGGCGCGATAATCCATTGCCAGCTTTTGCTTGTATTTCAGAAGCTCGGGATGCTCTTTCAGGCGACGATTGCTGACCACCTCGATCTCGAGGGACAAGACCCGCACCAGCTCTTCCATCAAGGCCGCAGTTGCGCTGATGATTTTGGGTGCGTCTTGCAACGCGCGCGCGGTTTTTTTATTGGACGGAGACATTGGCGGCTCCTTGGGTTGTCGCAGCGGCATAGGCGTTTTGAGCGGCCTTCATATTGAGCTGCGTCGACTTGCGCGCATTGGCGCCTTCTTGCGCGCGCAACATTTCGGATTTGACTTGCGCGGCGATGCCCAGGCGGCCGCCTTTGGCCATCATTTTTCCGTATTCCTGCAACATGAACGACCGCATGACTTCTTCGCCGTGGCCGCCGCCGAAATTCGGATCGACCTGTATGCCTTCGAACATCGGCTGAAGCATTTGCGTCGCGAACATCGCTTCGAAATCCTGAGCGGTTTTGTCGATATTGCTGTTGCCAAGCGCGGCCGACAAAGACATAGGCGACAAGGAGGGGGGCGATGCGCCGAGCGTGCTCATCGTCGTTGTCATATCGCCGAGGGGGAGGATGCTGTCGGCCATTACAAAATCTCCAGATCGGCTTGCAGCGCACCGGCGGCTTTGATCGATTGCAAAATCTGGATCATGTCGCGCGGGCCGATGCCCAGCGCATTCAGGCTTTGCACCAGATCCTGCAGACTGACGCCGGTTTTCAATAAGGCCAGCTTGTTGCCCTTGCTTTCATCGATATTGATGTCCGAGCGCTGCACAACCTGCGTTGTGCCGCCTTGCGACAGGGCTCCCGGCTGAGACACTTGCGGCGTTTCGCTGATTTTAATCGTCAGGTTGCCCTGAGCGATAGCCACCGTATTGATATGAACATCTTCGCCCATAACGATAACGCCCGATTGTTCGTCGATGACGACGCGCGCGACTTCGTCCGGCACGACTTTCAATTGTTCGATATCGGTCATGAAACCAACGATATTAGCGCGGCTTTTCTCGGGAACCTGCAGGCTGACGGTCGCGGAATCGATCGCCTTGGCAATCGGCGCTTTCAAATGCTCGTTGATGACGTCGGCGACGCGTTCGGAAGTGGTGAAATCGGGATTGCGCAAGGACAGGCGCATCGTGCCGAGGTCGGACAAGTGGAACGCGATTTCACGTTCGACAATCGCGCCATCGGTAATGCGGCCCGATGTCGGCACGCCTTTGGTTACGCTCGAACCGCTGGCTCCCGACGCGCTGAAACCGGATGAGACGGAACCCTGGGAAACCGCATAGACCTCGCCGTCGGCACCTTGCAACGGCGTCACCAGCAGCGTGCCGCCTTGAAGGCTCTTGGCATCGCCCATCGTCGAAACAACGACGTCGATGCGCGACCCCTGCGACGAGAAAGGCGGTAAAGTCGCCGTGACCATAACGGCGGCGATGTTTTTGGTTTTAATCGTCGTGAAATCGCCGCTGGAATTGATGCCCAGGCGCTCCAGCATGCCGATCAGGCTGCGTTCGGTGAAGGGCGCATTGGTCAGCGAGTCGCCGGTGCCGTTAAGCCCGACCACCAACCCATAGCCGACCAGCATATTGTCGCGCACGCCTTCGAAATTAACGACATCCTTAAGGCGCGAGGCGGCGTTTGCCGCGTGAAAGGGTAGGAAGATCAGAAGTGCCATGCCCGCCGCCGCTGTGAGGAGGGAAACCCGGCGCGCGCGAGCAAACTTCGTCGCCGAGGGGCGGGGGAGAGACGAAACGATAGATGATAAAGCGAACATGGACAGCTCCTGATCCTCTGCGAACCTTCTATGCGAGACTCGTGCCAAGCCTGTCCCCCACCCCTGTATTTTTATAATCTCTTGTTTTGTATCAATTTTTTCCAATGACTTTTGTTCGGCATTTGGAGTAGAATAAGTGCTCCTGCGGGCATTTATTGCCGACTGGCGGTAGCGCAGCTAGACGAGGATACTAAGTGATCGACAAAATTGACGGTTTGGGCTCGGTGCGCAGCACGCAGCCCGTTAAACGCACGGCCAAACCCGGCTCTACGGGCAGCACGAGCTTTGCCAAACATCTGGATGAGGGCAGCGAAGTCAGCGGCAGCGGCAGCGTCGGCAACACCAATGCAGTCGGCGGCATCCTCGGCGTTCAGGAAGTCGATGACGCTTTGTCGCGTGCGTCCAAGGGAAAGATGCGTGCCGAAGATATTCTCGACCGGCTGGACGATTTGCGGTTGGAACTTCTGTCAGGCGGCATTTCGCGGGACAAGCTTATGCAACTGAGCCGCATTGTTAACGCTCAACGCGCAAAAGTCACCGACCCGAAACTGGCAGCGCTCCTCGACGATATCGATCTGCGGGCGCAGGTTGAGCTGGCGAAACATTCGCAGTCATAAATCCAATCCCAACATAACCGCATCGACCGCATGTTCACCGCGCCGGTAATAGCCGGTGCGTTTGCCGTTAGGGCGGAAGCCCGCTTTTTCATAGAGCGCAAGCGCCACCTGATTATCTGCCGCGACTTCGAGAAAAACGCGACTAACGTTTTGCTGCTTGGCGGTCGCAAGCAAAGAGGCCAACAGGCTTTGCCCCGCCCCCCTGCGCCGCGCCGAGGGGCTTACGCAAAAAGTTAGAATTTCGGCCTCATCGCCTGCGATCTGGCAAAGAATGAATCCTTGAGAAATGCCGTCTTCACCCACGACCCAAGCCTGGGTCGTGGGA
>JBAVWC010000297.1:0-11768 GCA_049697595.1 Alphaproteobacteria bacterium | reverse complement strand
CATATTATAATATGTCGAGATCGCCTGATCGATGCGGCGCTGCAAGGAAATCTTGCCGTTCGCATCTATCGGGGGAAAGCCCACGATTTCATCGAGAAGCCACGTGCTGCCGCCGAGGCGCGTCAATTTAGCGGCAACATGAACCTTGTGCGGATCTTTGGCTAACATCTTGGCGGATAAAAGTTCTTCTTCGTCTTTGGTGCTGATGATCGACCAAAAACCGCCTTTGATATGATTGAAGCCGTGGTTGACGGAAACGACGACGAAAAAAACGGTGTCTATCGCCGGATCAATCGCGGTCAGATCGACCAGGATTTCCTCGTCGAACGTGCTGGTGCTCTCATGAACTGTGCCCTCCGTCGCGTCGCCGGTATGCATAAAAGCCGGTTTCTTTTGCAAATCATCCTTTGCCTCTGACGAAACCGGCGAAACGAATTTGACCAGCTTGCCGTGCAGGTCATAGCAGAAACAGCACAAATCCAGGTCATAGGAAGCCAGTTTTTCCTGCGACAGGTATTTTTCCAGTGCTTTCTTTTTCGCAATCTTTTGATCAATCGTCCTGTCGAATTTTTGGCCGCGATTACTGAAAATCACCGTCAGCTTCAAAAACTTGCCTATAAGCCGGGCGGTATTGATCTGCTGTATGATCGCCAATAATTCCGCGCGCGCCTCTTTAGGAGATTCAATTCCATAAGCGTCGGCGATGTCATCCCTTTCCAAGGGATCCCATTTGATGCCGACGCGCAAATGCGTCGTTTTCGACTCGGATACCGTAAGACTGCGAAGATCCGCCACGTTATTCCCCGACCCTTTCAAGCAAGAGATTTTTATAAACTCATGCCACGTAGAACCTGTTCCTAATCTCGTCAGGTTGCCAGCGAAAATGTGATTTTTCAGCGCGATAAAGCGGAGCGTACTCTTGTACGTGAGCATTTATTGCGCTGAAAAAGCGCATTTGCAGCCAGACCTCACGAGATTAGGAACGGGTTCTTAATTTGGCGTTAATTTTTAGGCCGCTTTACCGGTCAGTTGCCGCGTCACATAGCGTTTAAAGGGCGGCAACCGGTTCGCCAGCCGCAAGCCAAGCGCCCGCAGCATGAGGGCCGCCGGGCGGTTATCCGTATAAACATTGACCATAGCGTTCGTGCCATAATACAGGAACGCGCTGGCGCGGCGATGCGCGCGGGCGTAAGCCTCCACGACCGTAGCGTCACCTATATCGATGCCAAGCGACAGCGCCTTGCGCACCTCATTCGCCAGAATATGCGCGCCGCCGAGCCCCAGATTATAGCCGTGCGCGGTGACGGGATGCATACCCACGGCGGCATCGCCCATCAAGGCAAAGCGTCGCGCGGCAAAAGCGGCGGCATAAACGGCGACCAGCGGATAGGCGTAACGCTCGCCCGTCAAGCGCATCGGTCCCAAACGGTCGCCGAGATTGGATTCGATCCGCGCGTTGAAATCCGCAGGCGACATCGACATGATCTCTTCGGCCTGATCGGACGGCAGCGTAATAACAATCGAAGATTTTTTTCCCTGCAACGGCAAAATCGCCAAAGTCCACGCATCGAAGAAACATTCATGCGCGGTATCCCGATGCGATTTCTCATGCGTCATGCGGCAGACAATCGCCACACGCCCGAAATCATTCATCGAAACAGGAATGCCCATTTGCTTGCGCGCGCCCGAAAAACGGCTGTCGGCGGCAACAACCAAAGGCGCAGTAAGCGTTTCGCCGTTCGACAGATGCACGGTGCCGCGCGCGTCGTCGGTCGAAACCGTTTTGACTTCTATCTTGTCCTTGATCGTCACATTGCTGAATTTCTTGACCGACAGATAAGAAACCTTGCGAATTTGATTATTGGGAACGAGATAACCCAGCGCGTCCTTGCCTGTTCCCTTTGTGTCGAAGCCGAGGAAATAAGACGAAGCCCCGCTGAACACATGCGCCTGCCGGATCGGCGAAATCTCGCGCTTGGGGATATGTTTCAGCATGCCCAAATCTTCCATCAAGCGCATCGAGTCATGCGTCAAAGCGATATCGCGCCCGTCGAGCGGCGGATTGGCGAGCGTCGCCAGCGATTGCTTTTCAACCAGACAAAGCTTAAGCTTTGTTTCCGCCAGAGCCCGCGCAAAACTAAGCCCGGCGGGGCCCGCACCGATAATGATGACGTCGTAGGAAGAAGTGTTTGTCGACATTGCAGAGATCCTCATTCGCAACCGCTTAAAGGGCGCGATTTTCCCAATCTAACAGATCAAGCAAAGGTGTCACGATGGATAATACGGCAAAAGTAGAAGCCCTGCTTCACAAGAGCGTCAAAGCTACCTTTAAGAAAGCCGCAGCCCTGTTCGGCGATCCCGACGCCCAAACCCGTATTACCGAAGCCTTCACGGAAGCTTCCCGCATTTGGGGCGGAGAAATAGCGGCCAAACAGTGGCTGCTGGAAAAAACCGCATCTCTGGGAGGTCAAATTCCCTTATGCCTGTCCGGGGAGTCGGCAGAGGGGCATAAAAATGTTCTCAAGTATCTGGGTATTATAGAGTTTGGTACTTATGGTTGAGTGCCAAACTCTTTATTCTCCCCTGCCCCCAACCGTCATCTGCTCCAGCCGCATCGTCGGCTGACCGACGCCACAAGGAATGCTTTGGCCGTTCTTGCCGCAGGTTCCGACGCCGCCGTCGAGCATTGTATCGTTGCCGATCATGCTGATGCGCTTCAAGGCTTCAAAGCCGGAACCAACCAAAGACGCGCCTTTTAACGGACGTCCGATTTTGCCGTTTTCGATTTCATAGGCCTCGTTCGCCGAGAACACGAATTTGCCCGAGGTAATATCGACCTGGCCTCCGCCAAAATCCGGCGCGTAGATTCCTTTTTTGACCGAGGCGATGATTTCCGCCGAAGTCAAAGAACCGGGGCGCATGATCGTATTGGTCATGCGCGGATAAGGCTGGCACGCGAAACTTTCGCGCCGACCGTTGCCTGTCGGGCGCACGCCCATCAGCCGCGCGTTCAACCTATCCTGCATATAGCCGACCAGACGCCCGTCTTCGATCAGTGTCGTGCATTGCGTCGGCGTGCCTTCGTCATCGACGCTCAATGAACCGCGCCGCGCATCCAGTGTGCCGTCATCGACAATCGTTACGCCCTTTGCCGCTATTTGCTGGCCCATAAGTTCGGAAAACACCGAAGTCTTTTTGCGGTTGAAATCGCCTTCCAGCCCGTGACCGACTGCCTCATGCAACAACACCGCAGGCCAGCCGGGGCCAAGCACCACGGTCATTTCTCCGGCGGGTGCTTCAATCGCTTCCAGATTCACGAAAGCTTTGCGCAAAGCTTCGTCGGCGAGTTTCTGCCATTCGGCGGGTTCGAACCAGCGCGCATATTCCGCGCGTCCGCCGCCGCCCATGCTGCCTGCCTCCATACGGTCGCCGTCGCGTGCGACCACCGACACATTCAACCGCACCAGCGGGCGAATATCCGCGGTGCGCCAGCCGCCGGCGCGCATGATCTGCACCGCTTGCCAATTGGCAGCAAGCGAAACGCTAACCTGATGCACGCGCGGATCTTTGGCGCGGACGTAGGAGTCGATCTGCTGCAACAACTGAATTTTATCTTCGAATGTTTTGCCCAGCAACGGATTGGCGTCTTCATACAAATGCCGGTTCGTGCCGATCGGCGCTTCGCTCATGATACCGCCGCGCCCGGCTTGCACCGCGCGCACGGTTTCGCCCGCGCGGCGAATGGCTTTCTCCGTCATATCGACAGCATGTGCATAGCCGGTCGTGTCACCCGACACCGAACGCAGGCCGAACCCCTTGGTCGTGTCGAAATTGGCGTTCTTCAATTTCCCGTCGTCCCAGGAAAAACTTTCCGACTGGCGGTATTCCAGAAACAATTCGCCGTCATCGGCTCCCCTCAACGCATCATCCACCGCCTTTTCGACCGAGCTGCGGTTCATGCCGGTTTTGTTAAAGAACAGATCGTCGGTCAGGGAGAGGGATGACATGGGATGCCTATAAATGAGGTGTGCACACAGGCTACGCGCCCCCGGCGGGGTTTTCAAGTTAAGGCTTTCAAATCCTCGCCTTTTTAGGGTTAATGGAACGGATTACTTGCACAACCATTTCCGGGTGATATGGTTGACGGATAATTAATCAATCAGGGGGTTTTTATTATGACAAATTCAGCAGACACAAAGAACGTTTCCGCCTCTATGGCTGAAACCCCTAAGGAAGAGGGTATCCGAATAATTACCGAATGCGCGCTCTATGCAATCAAAACAGCGAAAGACCTCAGAGCACAGGGTCATGTGGAATTGGCGGAGCAAGTTGAAGCCATAGCCACCCGCCAGATGCAAACGCTTGACGCGATAGAGTGCGTCGGGCGCGGCAAACTGCAAATGCCGCTCGCCGGAAGTAAACTGGTACAATAGGGTTGGTTGGATCGACAGGATTAAAATGAGCGAGAAGCAAAACTGGCAGAAAAATTTCGCCGAAATCGCCGAACTGGGATCGGTTTATGAAGCGTGGGGCAATGCTGCCAAAGAGAAGTTGCCTCCCCGCGCGATGAAAGCACTGGTTTCCGATAGCGGCAACCGGCCCGACAATTTGCTGGAAATTGTCTCCGCCTATCACCGGACAAAGAAAGACATTCTGGCCATTACCGATTACGAAGCCGCGACGAAAAACTATAACGCCTATCTTCAATACGCCGATCACAATATGGGAGTCATATCGTCGGTTGTCAGCAAGCGGCAGCTACGCCAATATCTCCCGCCGATCCAAGACCCGGAACATATCCGGCGTCTGGCCAAAGAATATAACCTCGCTGCGCTGTCTAAACTGTTGCCGCGCTAAACCCTACTCCCCCTCCATAACATCCTTCACCTTGCCCGCGAGCTGTTTGAGCGTGAAGGGTTTGGGCAGGAAATATATCGTTTCGCCGGATGTGAATTGTTCGCGCAAGCGGTCTTCGGTATAGCCGGACACAAAGATCACTTTTATCGTCGGCCATTTCAGGCGCACATGTTTGTAAAGCGTCGGGCCGTCCATTTGCGGCATGACGACGTCGGAAACGATCAGATCGACCTTGTCGCCTTCCTTGTTCAGGACTTCGACCGCTTCTTCGCCGCTGCGCGCTTCCAGAACGTTATAGCCCTTGTTGCGCAAAGCGCGGCACGAGAACACGCGCACGGCGTCTTCGTCTTCGACCAGCAGGATCGTTCCAGCACCCGTCAGATCGGGGCCGGGTTTGTCTTCACGAGATTCTTCGGGCTTGGCTTCCACCACAGGATCATTGGTATTGTCATAAACCGGCAGATAAACGATGAAGGTCGAACCCACGCCCACCGTGCTGTCGACGCCGATAAAGCCGCCCGTCTGCCGCACGATGCCATAGACCGTGGACAGGCCCAGCCCGGTGCCGGAACCGATTTCCTTGGTCGAGAAGAAAGGTTCGAAAATGCGCTGCATATTCTCAGGCGTAATGCCGGTGCCGGTATCCGAAACTTCGATCGCGACATAATCGCCCGCGAGCATATCATCCTGCCCGCGCAGAATATGCACTTCCTGATGATGATTGCGGGTGCGGATCGTGACCGCCCCGCCGTTGGGCATCGCGTCGCGCGCATTGACGACCAGATTGATAATCACCTGCTCCAACTGCCCCTGATCGACCTTGACCAGTCCGACATCGCGCCCGTGAATCATTTCCAAACGAATTTGCGCGCCGATCAAACGACGCAACAGATTGGCCAGTTCCGACAACACATCGGCGAGGCTCAAAACCTTCGGCTGCAATGTCTGTTGACGCGAGAAGGCAAGCAATTGGCGCACCAGATTGGCGGCGCGGTTGCCGTTCTGCTTAATCTGCATAATATCGTTAAAGCTTTGATCGCCCGGCTTGTGGCGCTGCATCAGAAGGTCACAGAAGCCGATCATCGCCGTCAGCAGATTATTGAAATCGTGCGCGACGCCGCCCGCCAATTGGCCGATTGCCTGCATCTTGTGCGACTGGGCGAATTGCGCCTGCAAATGTTTCTGCTCGGTAGCGTCGATGAAATAAAGCATCAATCCGCTTTCCTCGGCCCCCGACGCTTCCTTGCTGGCAAGCCCGAAGCGTTTGACGAACACCTGCGTGATAATCTCGCGGTCGCTCGCCATCTTAATTTCCATCGGCTTGGACTGATCCTCGCCGTTCAACACGTCGGCCAGTTTCGCCATCATGCCTTTGCGGTCGTCGGGCGCGATCAAATCGGCCATATTGGTGCCGATTACGCCGCCGCGCGAACGGTGCATAATGGAATGGAACGTATGATTGCATTCCATAATCGTGTATTGGCCATCGACGAGAAGAATGCCGATCGGCGCTTCGGCGAACAAACGCTGGAAGCGATGTTCGGACACCGACAGCGCGTGCTGAAATTCTCGCTCCGGCGATTGATCGCGCACGATAGAGCGCGTGCGCAATGTCTTGCCGTCGTCGCCCAGCACGACAGTCTGGGTGATCGCCACGGGGAATACGGTTCCGTCGCGGCGGCGCATGATCGCTTCGCCGCGCAATTCGCCCTGATCCCCTTCGGCCAGCGCATGCGCTGCTATGCCTTTGGGAGGATCGCGCAAAATATCATGCAGACGCACATCGCCTTTGACCAGTTCTTCGGGCGTCACCTGCAGCCATTCGGCCAGCGTCTTGTTCACAAAACGGAACAGCCCATGCTGATCGACCGAATAAATGCCGACCGGCGCCTGCGCCATAAAATCGAGCAGCTTCGATTGCTCGTCATGCATGGCTTTTTCCATGCGGCGGCGTTCGCTGATATCTTCAAAGCGCCAATGATTGTGATTGGGAAAACCCTCGATAGGCCGCGCCACGATGCGCCGCCATTCGATAACCTTGCCGCCGCGCACCACCGGCAATTCAGCGATGCCGGGATGCCCTTTTTGCAGCGAGGCTTTCACTTGCGCGAATTCGGCGGCGACGGCGGGCGTCGCGGAAAAACGCGAGCTCAGCGCGGCCTCGGCATTCACCTGCGTGCCCAGATCGATCCAGCCGCGAAAGGCGCGGTTGGCCAAAGCGAGATTGCCTTTTTCATCGGTAATCAATTGCGGAGTCAAAACGCTGTGGAAGGCTTCGCGCAGCAAAATTTCCTGACGGCTTTCGCTGCGTGTGCGCTTGAACAAATGCCACGTCGCGCCTGCAGCTCCGAACAGCATCACGGCGACCAGAGAACTCGCCCCGATCGCCACGTCGCCCGACATCAGATGCGGCACGATAATCGCCACGGTTCCCAACACCGTCATCGCCGCCACGCCCCACAAAGCGGCAGGCACAACCTTTTCCGGAATCCGGTCGGTGGACTGTGTCTTGGTCGGAACAGGTGGTGGCGTTTGAGGAGTGGTCATGAAACTCGTTATAGCTTTTTATATTCTTGTTTGGCGAGAAATTGCGCCGCGAATCCCTATGCGTCACGCCCCGGCTGCGGACAATACAAATCTCCCGTTAACAGGGTGTTAACGATTGTCGCAAGTGGGGGTTAAATCAGGTCGGCATCTTTGCGAAGACGGATGCGGGAACCCTCCGTGCGTACTGGCTGGGGATAGATGCGGTCTGCCTGCTCAATATCGCCCAAATAACCGATATATTTAGCTATTTCAACATTTGGCAGTTTGATTTGCTCCAGAAGAGGCCAGATTTCGGCCAATTGCCCCGCAAGCGTGCTTTCATCGCCAGCCGTCCACGCCGACACGGTTTTCCGGTAGAAATCGGAAAGCGGTTCAGCTCCGGACAGATCATGTCCGGATATCCCATCCACATCCGACATCCGTTAGCGTTCTCTATCTACCGCTCACCCCTTTTATGGCTGAGGCGTATTCGACATTGTTGACGAACCTTTTGCTTCCGGTGGCGCCGGAGCAGCAAGAAGGAGCGTGCTTTGTGCATCGGGTTCTTTCAACGCATTGTGCAGGGCCGTAACACGCGCCGCCGAGGCTCGCCATTCGGCGATCGCGGCGAGATTATCGACGGGCCACGAACAGGCGGACGCGAATTGCTGAAACGCCGACGCCGCTTGCCATATCGTGCCAAAAGTGATTTTTTGCGCGAGTGATGTAGCATAAGTAACAAAAAGCGGCATCGGATTGGCAACCAACCCGTTCACGGTGCCGAACGCCAGAATTTTCATTTCGCTGCGCATTTGCGCCTTCCAGGGCGACCGGATATCGGTGAGCGATTGCATCATCTGTTGCTTCTGCTCAACTTTCTTGTCCTGACCCAGAATGTACTTGGATCCTAGTTGGCGCAACTGCCCCAGCCCAAAACGGAAAGTCTGTTCTTTCGATTGGCGTCTGTGCGTCGCATTGATCATGGACTTGCCCACCATAAAGGCGAGCCCCGCATAGCCCACCGCATAGGCCCCGGCGATAATATCCAAATGCCCGGGAATCGATATCGCCATTTTGCCCAGATGAACCGGAATCCACCCGGAAAGATTCCACAGCACAACCCCGAAGCCTGTGCCCAGCGTCGCGCAGTAAATCGCCGAAGACGCAAGATCCCACCCGTTGGCGACTTTTAAAATATCGTCGGCGATGCGCCCGTCGGGATTGGTTATTTTGTCGGCTTTCCATCCCGCTTTTTCCCACTTATCGATAAGGTTCCGGGTCAGGCATTCACGAAATTCAAGTTGAAGAAAGCGCCTCGCGGCAAGATGCGCGATATTAATGCCGACGCTGCTGGCGGTGATGACAAAAAATTCCTTGGCCAGCGGCACAAATTTGCCGGGCGAATGCTGAAGAAGGGCATTGATAAAGTGGGGGCTCCACTGGTTCAATTTAATCTGCACGAGAACCTGAAGGCCGCATAACACGAACAAAGACGCCGTCAGGCCCCTGTTGCGCCATTTGTGTTTGCGCGACCAAAAAGGAACGGCAAGAGCGGCAAAGCCGTTGACGAATGCGCGCTTGAGGGATTTTTTTCTTTGAACTTCCGCATCTTCCTTCTCTTGCGTCGTGAGTTCGCACACCGCCTCCGCTGCGCTATTGTCTGGAGGTTGGTGTGTGTCGGGCGTGCCGTTTATGGGCATGAACTGTACGCAAGAGGGGTGCTAATCGAAGTATGATAGTCATGCATCATATTGTCTTTGTCAATCAATCGAGCGACGCGAGCACTATGGTGCGTTGCAATAATAAAGAGTGCCGATGAATCCTTGTGGACATATTCCGCCGATACGGTTTCAAATGAGATCCTAGAGAATCCCCACCTGTCCGAATATCAAGGATGCAAAGAATGAACGCCTCCACCCCCGCCACAAATAAAATGAATATCTTCATCAACGATCTGATGAAAAAAATGACGCTTCAGGAAAGAATCGGCCAGCTCAATCTGGTGACTTCCAATATTCCTCTGAGCGCGCATATAGCGGGCGATGTCCGCAAAGGTTCTGTGGGCGGCATGTTTGGCGCTTTGGTCGGCGGCAAGTTCGCGATGACGGGGCCCGAACCATTGCATGAAATTCAAAAAATGGCGGTTGAGGAATCGCGTCTCGGCATCCCCTTGTTGCTGGGGTATGACGTTATCCACGGACACCAGACGGTTTTTCCGATCCCGCTCGGCCTGTCATGCTCGTGGAATTTGCGTCATGTTGAAACCACGGCGCGGGTTGGCGCGCTGGAAGCGTCGGCGAACGGCCTTAACTGGGTTTTTTCGCCTATGGTGGATATTGGCCGCGACGCGCGTTGGGGCAGAATTGCCGAAGGTTCCGGCGAAGACCCGCATCTGGGTTCGCAAATTGCCGCTGCGATGGTCAAGGGCTATCAGGGCGACGATCTTTCCCACCCCGATAATGTTATGGCCTGCGTTAAGCATCTCGGCGGCTATGGCGCGCCGGAAGGCGGCAGGGACTACAACAGCATTGATATGAGCGCGCGCCGTTTCCACGAATTCTACCTGCCGCCGTTTATCGCCGCGATCAAAGCGGGGGTCGGAAGCGTGATGATGTCATTCAGCTCCGTCAACGGCATTCCCTCCCACGCCGACGAAAAAATGATGCGGGGATTTCTCAGAAAACAGGCGGGGTTCACTGGGTTGGTGGCTTCTGATTTCAACGCCATTCCGGAAATGATCCAGCACGGCATCGGCGATGCGCGCGGCGGTATCGATGAAAATCCTCTGCAAACCGTTTCTGCGGTTTCGCTCAAAGCCGGGGTGCAGATGGACATGATGGGGTGGGGATTTTTGACCACGCTGGAAAAATCTCTCGCCGAAGGCAAAGTTTCCGAGAGCCTAATCGACGAAGCCTGCCGCGCCGTTCTCGAAGCGAAATACAAACTCGGTCTATTCGAAGATCCCTTCAACCGCTTCAGCGCGGAAAAAGCAGCGCGTCATATACGCGCGCCGGAATTCCACCGCGCGGCGCGTGAAATCGCGGGCGACTCCTGCGTCTTATTGAAAAACGACAACGACATTCTTCCGCTCAAAAAAGCCGACATTACAATCGCCGTCGTCGGGCCTCTGGCAGATGACGAGGATAATATTCTCGGCCCCTGGAGCTTTGGCGGTTTTGGCGGCAAAGCCGTTTCGGTTCTTGAAGGCATTCGTAATGTCGCTGGCGACTGCGTTAACGTCATCCACGCAAAGGGTGCCAATATCGCCGACGATCAGCGAATGGTCGATCTCTTGAATTTCGCAGGGCCTAAGGTCGATATCGATGCACGTTCGCCAAGCGACCTGATCGCGGAAGCTCTCGTCGCCGCCGGAAAATCCGACATTGTCGTCGCCGTACTTGGCGAGGGCGCCGAAATGTCGGGAGAAGCCGCTTCCCGCCTCGATATCGGCATTCCGCCAAGCCAACGCAAATTGCTCGAAGCCCTTGCGGCAACCGGAAAACCCGTTGTGCTGGTTCTCATGAACGGACGGCCTCTGACTTTGCAATGGGAAAAAGAAAATATTCCCGCCATTCTTGTCACGTGGTTCGGCGGAACCGAGGCCGGCAATGCCATCGCCGATCTGTTATTCGGCAATCGCAATCCTTCGGGAAAACTGACGACGACTTTTCCTGCGCATGTCGGGCAAATTCCCAATTCCTATTATCATCTCAAAACCGGTCGTCCGGGGCCTAAGGCGGACCCTTCCAAATACACGACCCGTTGCTATCTCGACGGCACCACCGCGCCGTCTTTCCCTTTCGGTTACGGCCTTAGCTATACGAGTTTCGCCTATGGGCCGGTAACGGTAGACAAAACGGCGTTGAAAGGTAACGATACTTTAAAGGCGTCCGTAACGGTGACAAACACCGGCGCGCGGGCGGGCGAAGAAGTCGTGCAAATGTATGTCACCGATCCCGTCGCGAGCATCGCGCAACCGGTCAAACTTCTGAAGGGATTCCAGAAAATTTCTCTGCAACCCGGCGAGGAAAAAACCGTTACTTTTGCGATCACGCCGGAAGACCTCAAATTTACGAACGCCAAATTGCGTCGCGCATGGGAAGCCGGGCAGTTTATTATCGGTATCGGGCGCAATTCCGATGATCTGCAAACCCAGCCGATCACCTGGGACAAGGGCCCCAAAACACCGGCCCGTCGCGCGCGGAAATCAGGACAGTCACTCGTCTCGGGATAAGGAAAAAAGCATGAAATTCGATCTCTGGATGACGACCGCCGATCAAAAATCGCTTTTGGAAAAGCAACGGGGGCCCTTTCCCCGCGTTTCCAAAAACGACGCATCGCCGAGCCTTAAAATCAACGCTGCTGAAACTTATCAGACAATGGAT
>JBAVWC010000296.1:0-7793 GCA_049697595.1 Alphaproteobacteria bacterium | reverse complement strand
GGAGCATAAAGGCCGTTATTGCATCAAGACGGCTCGCGGGAAAATTATCCCGCGAGCCCCTTGAGCAGCTTCTGCATATCCTTCGGCATTTTCGAGGTGAATTTCCGCAGCTTGCCGGTGCGGGGATGAATGAAATGGAGTTCGACCGCGTGCAGAGCCTGACGCGGGAATTTCTGTAACGCATCCTCGGCCTTTTTCGCGCGCCTTCCGCCACCATATGTCGGATCACCGACGACGGGATGCTTGATATGCGCGAGATGCACGCGGATCTGGTGCGTGCGCCCTGTCGCCAGTTTGCATTCGATCAGCGACACAAGTTCAAAATCTTCGATGACTTTATAATGCGTCAGAGCGGGTTTGCCTTTGGCGGTTACCGCCATTTTCTTTCTGTCTTTGCTGCTGCGGCCTATCGGCGCATCGATGCTGCCCGCGCGCGGCACGACTGCACCCCAGACCAGCGCGTGATAAGTACGGCTTAGGCTGCGATCAGCGAATTGTTTGGCGAGTGCCTGATGCGCGGCATCGTTTTTGGCGACGACCATAAGCCCGCTGGTATCCTTATCAAGCCGATGCACGATGCCCGGACGCGCGACGCCGCCGATACCCGAAAGGCTGTCGCCGCAATGAGCAAGTAGCGCGTTAACCAAAGTATGATCGCGGTTTCCAGGTGCTGGATGCACGACAAGCCCGGCTTGCTTGTCGATAACGATGACATCGTCGTCTTCATAGACGATCTTCACATCGATATCCTGCGCTTCGGGTTCGGCCTTTTCGAGCGGCGGCAGAATGAGCGTGTACACCTCGTCCACATTGACTTTGCGGCTGGCATCCGTGGCCGGTTTTTCGTTCAGGCTGAGATGGCCTTCGGCCAACAGAGCCTGAATGCGCGCGCGCGACAGTGCGGGCTGTTCGATCGCCGCAAGCGTGGCGATCGCCTTATCCGTTCTTTGTCGATCAAGGTCGAGAGGAATAGTCAGGATCAGGCGCGTTGATTCGGCGGCCTTCATTGCTGAATTTCAGGCGGTTGATCGAGCTTGTATTGCTGCAGGAATTTTTGCGCCATTTTCTGTATGGCTTCGTCAACTTTTTGCCCGTGAACCGATTGGCCGCTTCCCACCTTGACATGCTGCTGCCAATAAACGGCCGTTATGCTGCGCAATGTGTTGATCGGCATAATGACGACTTTGGCGTGATTTTGCGCCGTCAAAGAAACCCACGACACGCAGCCGAGGCCTTCATCCACATATGACGATACTTCCGGTATCAATTGAATGCGGGCCGTGCCGACGGCTACCGGCTTGGCATCGACAACCGCAACGGCGGGGACTGCCGAGCCAACCAGCGTTTTGATCAGAACGCCTGCGATCTCGTCCCGCGACAGACCGCAGGTTTCGGCGGCGTCCGGATCGTCAAAACGGGCATATTCGATGACGACTTCGTTGATGCCGAACATTTCAGGTGCTGCCCCTTGAGCATGCGCGCTGACCGGCACAAGCCACAAGCAGAGAAAGAACAATACGGCTTTTTTCATTTTATTCTCCGCCTGTTTCTTTTTTGTTTATTTACTCGCGCTCGTCCCGCTGGGTGCGTTCTTTGCGTTCGTGACGTTCTTGCGCTTCGACCGTCAGCGTGGCGATAGGCCGCGCTTCGAGGCGCTTGACGCCAATCGGCTCTCCCGTTTCTTCGCAATAGCCATATTCGTTGCGCTCGATGCGTTCCAGCGCTTCGTCGATCTTGCTGATAAGCTTTCTTTGGCGGTCGCGCGTGCGCAGCTCCAGCGCGACTTCGGTTTCGGCCGAGGCGCGGTCGGCGATATCGGGTTCCTGCATGCCGCCCTCGTCCTGCAGATCATGCAAGGTGATGTCGGACTCATGCACGATTTCGATTTTCCAGTGCTGAAGCTTATGCCGGAAATATTCCAGCATCACGGGATTCATATAGGCTTCTTTTTCCGTAGGTTTGTAGTTCTGCGGAACGGTAATGGTGGCCATGCTGTACTCCTGTGATTGCCTGCGGCGAACGGGTCGGGATGTGTTGATACATAAACTAGGGAGGGATGGAAGATAAAAGAACCCCCCGCATCAAGTCAACGCATGCGGAAAGTTGATTTTTGTCAATATATTCATTGGGTTGGTGAGCCTGATCGATAAAACCGGGGCCGCAGACGATAGCACTCGACCCCAATTTCTGGAAAATACCCGCTTCCGTGGCAAAACCGACGGCCTCTGTCTGGTCGCATTTGAGCAGACGTTTGAGGGTTTTTTCACCCATATTATCCGCCGTCGCAAGGAAAGGGGGAATGTCGAAACAGGTGCAGGTTTCCATTCCCGCCTGCGGCGCAAAAGCGGCCAGACGCGGCGCGATTATCGCGCGGGCGCGCATTTCGATTTCGGCAACAACATCTTGCGCCGCTTCGCCCGGATGCGTGCGCAACTGCCACAGAAGCTCGCAATGTTCGGCGATAATATTTTCCGCCGTACCGCCCGAGATGACACCCAGATTAAAAATCGTATAAGGCGGATCGAAACGCGAAGCGGCGAAAGGTTTTTCTTTTTTCTGCCGCGCTTCATCCGCAATCACACCCATAAATTGCGCGCCAAGTTCGATTGCGTTCAACCCTTTATCCGGCTGCCCCGAGTGACCCGACACGCCTGTGATGCGCGTGCGATAAGCCGCGACACCCTTATGCTGATTGACGATTGAGAGGCCCGTGGGCTCGCCCACCCATACCCATTGCGGCCTGATTGCCTTTGCCGCCAGCGCATCGGTGAGGCGCAAGGCCCCGGACATATCGGTTTCTTCGTCGCAGGTCAGAGCGAGATGAAAACAGCCGCCAGATTTTGCATCAAGAAATTCGGGAACAAGCGCCAAAGCACAGGCGATGAATCCCTTCATGTCGGCGACACCGCGCCCGAAAAACCTGCCGTCGCGTTCGGTGAGCGTAAAGGGATCGGAGTCCCACTTCTGTCCTTCGACCGGCACTGTATCGGTATGTCCCGCCAGCGCGACGCCGCTTTTTCCAGCCACGCCCACAGTCGCCCACAAACACGCTTTCCCGCCTTCTTTTCCGGCGATAATCGTGCTTTCAACACCGAACCCGGAGAGATAATCGCGGATAAAATCGATAAGGGCGCGGTTAGGATTGCTCGATGTCGTATCGAAGCCGATGAGCTTGGCGAGGATTTCCGCAACCTGTTTGGATTCAGTTCGTATGGACAAGGGCTTTCCTGACGCTGTCGAGCGTGAATAACATGAGTGTGCCGGATTCCGTCGCCGCAAACAAGGTATCCCCCGCCGCATTCCAAACCAGCCCCTTGATCGGAGATTTGTCTATCGCGGAAGGCGGATTTATCATGACTTCCATGCGCCCGTCCAAGGGAGCCATAATGATCATACCGTCATCATACCCCGCCGCGACCATTTCATCTTTGGGATGTGGCGCGACTTGCGTTACCAGCCGATTATCGGTGCCGCCCAAAGTCAAAGGCGGCTTGCCCCACGGGCCGCCGCCGGAGAAAGGCCAGCAAATCACCTGTTCGGCCCCGGACGTTGCCAGATATTTGGCACGCGCGGTAAATCCCATCGAACGTATTTTCGCGGCGTAGCCCTGCATACGCATTTCTTTGCTATCCGACAATTGCCAGCCGTGCAGCGCGCAATCTTGCATGCTGGTTAGCAAAAGCTTGCCGTCGGGGCTCCATATCACATCGAGATGCGAGCCTTTCCAGGCCAGTACCGTTGCCGATTTATCCTTGGCATTCATCCACCACAGGGAAACACCGTTATAATGACTCGCGGCAAGGCGTTTGCCGTTGGGGCTGAAAACAAGCGCACCGGGATTGCTGGGCGATGTCAAAGGGGCATCATATTTGGCTTTGCCTTCTTCATCCAGCACGTGAATTTTCTTGCCCGTGTTATAGGCGCGGTATTTTCCGTCTGCCGAGCCCGCGACATGATCGATCCACTGATTTTTATGTTCGGCCAGCAGCACCGTCTCGCCCACCGCTGGATCGATAATCAAAATTTTCCCGTCATCGCCGCCCGACAAAAACGCATGCGCATCGGCATCCGGCTGCAATGAAAGCGATACGCCGTCATGCAATTGGATGATCTTGGGTTCAATCGCCTCGTCGCTCGCCGGAAACAACCGCGCGGTTCCATCGCCCAGTGCCGCCGCAACCCAATCGCCGTTGCGATTGGCGCAAAGCGACACTATGGGAGCATCGAATTTCCATTGGCGGTAAACAGCAGAATTCATCGGCTTAACCCTAGGCCGCGCAGCGCGCGAAACCTTCGCGCAGGGTTTTTTCATCGAGATGGCGCCCGATGAAAACCAAACGGCTGACGCGTTTTTCGTCCTCTTTCCAATGCCCCAGATTGGTGCCGTCCATCATCATATGCACGCCTTGAATCACCAGCCGGCGGTCGCTGCCCTTGATGTCGATAATGCCTTTATAGCGCAGCAAATCCTGCCCCTTATTGGCGCGCAGATCGCCCAGCCATTCCTCAAACTTCGCGCCGTCCAGCGCCTGTTCCGTAACCAGCGACAGGCTGGAAATTTCGCTGTCGTGGATTTCGTTGGCGTGATGATGACCGTGGTCATGATGTTCGTGGTGATCATGCCCGCAATCATGACCGCAGCCGGGGCCGTGATGATGTTCGTGATCGTGGTGATCGTGTTCTTCTTCCGTCTTCAGGAAATCGGGTTCGCGTTTGAGAATTTCGTTCAAATCGAAACTGCCCAATCCCAGAATCTGATCAAGCGGAACCTGACATTTGGTCGTGCGGATGATCTTCGCATAACGGTTGATCGCGCGAATAGCGCGTTCGATTTCTGCCAGTTCGTCGGCACTAACCAGATCGGCTTTGTTCAACAAAATTATATCGGCAAAGGCGATCTGTTCTTCGGCTTCTTTGGAATCTTTCAAACGCAAAGGCAGATGTTTCGCATCCACCACTGTGACGATGCTGTCGATCTTGGCCTTGGCCGCTATTTCTTCATCGGCGAAAAAAGTCTGCGCCACGGGGCCCGGATCGGCGAGGCCCGTCGTTTCGACCAAAATGCCGTCGAAATTCGCGGCGCGCTTCATCAGGCCGGAGATGACGCGGATCAAATCGCCGCGCACGGTGCAGCAGATGCAGCCATTGTTCATTTCGAACACTTCTTCGTCCGCGCCGACGACCAGAGCGCCGTCGATACCCTCTTCGCCATATTCGTTGACGATAACGGCGTATTTCTTGCCGTGCGGTTCGGACAAAATGCGGTTCAAAAGCGTGGTCTTGCCTGCGCCAAGATAGCCGGTAAGGACGGTTACAGGGATTTGTGTCATGATAGTTCCTGTGGTTATGGGGTCTGATCCTAGTCTTTACATATAGATAGCGGTGTATTCGCAGTTATATGTTATTCGGGCAACAGGTTATTTCAATATGCATGAAAATAATGTTGGTATTGCTTGCAACAAAAAAAAGGCGTTTAATTCTTTATTATTGCATCATTTTAGTTTAATCCGGCTTCTCTCCCTTGAACAGAGAAACAACCAGCCTCAGGAGAATTTTCATGCAACAGGAAATCATCGAGATCGTCGACATCACCTTGTGGCGCGTCACCGAGCCTGAGATTATGGATACGGACAAGTATCTGAGCAGCGCCAATGCGCCCGATCTTGAAGAAGATATTCGCCTGTGCATCACCAGCGGCGCGCGCAACATGATCCTGAATTGCAACAGTCTGGACTATATGACGGGTGCCGGAATGCGCGCATTCCTGACATCGGCGCGCCTGATGCAAAAAGTCGGCGGCAAATTGTCGATTACAGGCCTGAAAGGCCAACCCCGCGATTTGTTCTATGCCTGCGGTATGGATGCGCTGATCCCGGCAGCCCAAGAAATGGCGAGCCTGTCGTCTATCGCCGCCTAGGTTTTCGTCTCTCCCCTAACCTAACGTTGTTTCACACCCCGTCATTTCTGCGGAAAGTTTTTATGTCCAGTGTCGCCGTTTCTATTACCACCCTGCCCCATGCCGAAAATCTGGCGCTTCCTGCTTATGCGACCGAACATGCGGCGGGTATGGATTTATGCGCCGCCGTCAGCAACGACATTGTCTTGCAACCCGGCCAGCGCGGCCTGATCCCCACCGGACTTTCTATCGCTTTGCCCGAAGGGTATGAGGCGCAAATACGCCCGCGTTCCGGCCTCGCGCTGAAAAACGGTGTGACGGTTCTGAACAGCCCCGGCACGATCGACGCCGATTATCGCGGCGAGGTTCAGATCATTCTCGCCAATCTCGGCAGCGAACCTTTTACAATCACCCGCGGCATGCGCATCGCGCAAATGATCGTCGCCCGTTACAGCCGCGTCGAATGGCAACAAACCGAACAGCTTTCCGCAACCGCGCGCGGCGCGGGCGGGTTTGGGTCGACGGGCGTTAAGTCCTAATTCTTATCGAACAGCGCCGCCAATTGTTCCGTCATCACTGGCGCTAATTGTTCCATATCACCGATTGTCACGGCGCGGCGGTAATAGCGCGTGACATCGTGGCCGATGCCGATTGCCGTCAACTCGACATCCGTATGGTTTTCGATCCAGCCGATAACGCTGCGCAAATGCTGTTCCAGATAATTGCCGGGATTAACCGACAGGGTCGAGTCATCAACCGGCGCGCCGTCGGAAATAACCATAAGGATTTTACGCTGTTCCGGCCGCGCCGCCAGCCGCGCATTGGCCCACAGTAAAGCTTCACCGTCGATATTTTCTTTCAGCAATCCTTCGCGCAACATCAAGCCCAGATTCTTCCGCGCATGCCGCCAAGGTTGATCGGCGCTTTTATAAATAATATGGCGCAGGTCGTTCAACCGTCCGGGCAGAACGGGTTTACCCGCCTTGACCCACGCATCGCGGCTCGACCCGCCTTTCCATGCGCGCGTGGTGAAACCGAGAATTTCTACCTTAACGCCGCACCGTTCCAGCGTGCGGGCGAGAATATCCGCACTCATCGCCGCAAGCGTAATCGGGCGGCCACGCATCGAGCCCGAATTATCGATCAGCAGCGTCACGACCGTATCGCGGAAATCCATCGGCTTTTCCCGCTTATACGACAGAGCATGCGTGGGCGATGTCACCACCCGCGCCAGACGCGCGGCATCCAGCAGCCCTTCTTCCAGATCGAACTCCCAATGCCGCGTTTGCTGCGCCATAAGCCGCCTCTGCAACCGATTGGCCAGCCGCACGATAAGCGATTGCATTGCGCTGACTTGCCTGTCGAGCATCAGACGAAGCCGCGCCAGTTCTTCGGCGTGGCATAAATCGGACGCCGGGGTTATTTCATCGAATGCAGTCGTGAAGGCGCGATAGGTCGTGAGCGGCGCTTCGGCTCTGTTGTCCTCCTGCGTGCCGGGATTTTCAGTCGGCGTATCGCCTTCGTCGCTTGTGCCGTCGGTCAGGGGAGCGGTGTCGCCGCTGGCACCGCCTTCTTCGCCCTTTTCTTCTTCATCGCCGGAATCGGAAACGCCCTGTTTTTCCTGCTCATCGGATTCGTTTTCGGCTGACGGTTCTTCTTCGGCTGGCGTTGCGGATTTTTCTTTTTCGTCGCGTTCGTCTTTCCCCTGCGCATCTTTATCGAGATCGGCGAGCAGGCGCAAAGCCTCAGTTGCATAGGCTTTCTGATCGCCGATAAGTGCTTCGAGTTTTTGCCAATGATTGCCAGCCCGTTCTTCGACCAAAGGCCGCCAGAATGCCGCCGCATGCGCGGCATCAGGCGGCAAGCGTTCGCCCGTCAATTTCTCCCACGCCAGCAA
>JBAVWC010000295.1:0-2312 GCA_049697595.1 Alphaproteobacteria bacterium | reverse complement strand
CTGTTAAACAGGGACTTAGATACCCCCGATGGCTTTCACGGTAGTAACACGGGTTCGAATCCCGTAGGGGACGCCAATCAGGTATGAATCCGAGTACCGATTTATCAGCGTCGATTTTGCCATTGCTGGCGATAAGGTTTGCCAGCGTTTTATGCTCCCCTTTAAGCTTCAATAGATCGCCATTGACGCGGATTTCGCTGATTGTGGCCTTGAGGTAGGCTCGGCTGAACGGCGAAGTCTCCGAGAAGCGGCGGTTCAGGACACGCGCCACGGCCTCGATCTTCTGCGGGGTCAGGGTTTGTAACTGAATTTGGCTCTTGGGCTGCAAAGAGGCCATTTCCCCTACGAGAGCATCTCTCCGGGTCTTGTTTTGCTGAACGCGGGCTTTCAGGCGGTCGTCCAGTTCAAGGATGCCTTTTTCGATGGCTTCAAACAGCTTGTTTTCGGCTTGTTCAAGGTCTTTGAGTTCAGCATCCAGTTTCTTGAGCCGGATTTTTTCCTCGCCGCCGTGTAGGTTGGTATTTTGGCGCATGGTATCGACCACGGCGCGGATATATTCGGGCGTATAGATTTTGCTCTTGAAGGCTTCCAGCACCAGATTGTCGAGTTTATCCATTGGGTAGCTTTTGGATTTACAGGCCGTATCGCCCTTGCTAATACGCGCCGAGCATTTGTAATAGCGGTATTGGTTGTTCTTGGCCGTCTGCAATACCATCGTCGCGCCGCAACAATCGCATTTGAGCAACCCCGTCAGAAGATTGGGCGAACTCTCGCGGCGCGGGGCGCACATTTTAGGTGTGTGCGCTGCCCGCAGTTTGGTCGCCCCGTCAAACAAGTCTTGGTCGATAATGGCCGGAACGGGAATTTTGACCCATTCAGCCTCGCTCTTGATCTTACGGGTCTTGGAGTCCAGCTTGTTGAACACATGCCAGCCGCTATAGGTCAGGCTGGATAAAATCAACTGAACGGCTTGAATGCGCCACAGTTTGCCGCGCATCAGGGATTTTTTGGCGTTCAAATATTTGGCGATTTCCTTCATGCCGATGCGTGGGGCGTTCCTGCCGTTCACATACAGGTCGAAAATTTCTCGGACGATTTCGGCTTCTGGCTCGTTTATCGCCAGCTTCTTTTTGATGCGGCCCCGGGTTCCGGTTTGCCCGGCGTCGATTGTTTTGTAACCAAACGGGGCTTTCGAGCCGTTGAAATACCCCTGACGCGCGTTTTCCTGCATCCCGCGTAGGGTATGCTTGGCATTTTCTTTGCTCTGATATTCGTCGAACAGCATAATCATACTACGGTGCATCTCGCCCGATGGGTCATCGCTGGTGTTTTGCGTGATGGATTCCACGCGCACCCCGTGTTTCCGCAACCGCCTTTGATAGATTGCCCCCTCGACATGATCGCGGAAGAAACGCGAGAAGCTATGAACGACAATAAGCTGAAAGGGGGAAGTCCCTTTCATCGTGGCATCCACCATCATATCCTGAAACACAGGCCGCTTGTCATCGGTCGCGGTCGCGCCGGGTTCGATATATTCTTTGACGACGACATGACCGCCTCGCTCCGCCCATTGCCTCATCTGGCGCAACTGGTCGGGGATGGACAGTTCGTTTTCAGCCTGTCGGCCTGTCGATACGCGGGCGTAAATGGCTATTTGCATAATGCGTCCTCCTTTTCATTTTGGGCATTCTTTTGTTCTTCGATAATCACTTTTTCTTCTTCCCGCGCGTCAGCTAGAATCTCATCCATAAAGGAAAGAATCAACTGACTTTCGGCGGGGCGCAATAAACGCCCGAATTGCTTGGGTTTAAAGACCATTTCGATAAAGGTTTGCGGCTCTATGCCGTCATTTTCTGTCATGTCACCCCCATAATTGTAGCCGGTGAATCGAACATCAAAAATTTCTTTGCGGCAAAGAGAAGCTGGTACAGGTGCAGATTCTTGATGGCTGGCCGTAATTTCCTGCTTCAACTTTTTGTAATGATCCAACCCTCGCCGAAGTTGGCGCGGCTGCTGTATATTGATGTCATCTGCCATGCGTCCTCCTTATGATGGTGAAAAGTTGTTCACGAGAGTTCCGGCCACAGGGCAAAGAACCGCGCCTTATTTAACTGACCCCATGTTTCCCAATCCGTGACAGCCGCTTCTGGCCAGCCTTTGCGGGTTGGCGGTGTAGGGAAGAACGGCGACGGGTTAGGTTGCCCGATATTATTCAACGCCGAATGTGATATGGCGGCGATGACCCTGATTGTACCGTCCGCGCTTGTGGTCTTGGTTGTCTTAACTACGGGGCTGCGCGGATAAATCGAGCG
>JBAVWC010000294.1:0-37080 GCA_049697595.1 Alphaproteobacteria bacterium | reverse complement strand
CCTTAGAGCTTAGTGAATCGTACCTTGGCCCGCGACGTTGGTCGCGTTGATGCCGCCAAAGTTCATCCCCGTGTTGAAGCCCACGGTGTAGATGCCATCGCCAGCCGTCGTGCCGGTGATGCTGCCGGTGTAAGCAACAGCCGAACCGCCTGCGCCGCCCGCACCGCCAACACCTTCTCCGCCCAAACCACCCGTAGCCGACGACGTCATCGTGCCACTTGTGCTATCCGGCGTAGCATTGCCAGCCGCGCCGCTGTTGTTGGCATATCCGCCAGTCGAGCTTCCGGTCGGAGCAGCCGCCGTTGCGCCGGTTCCAGTCGAGACTGAACCGCCAGTACCGCCAGCGCCGCTAGCACCAGCCGTGCTGTTAGCCGAAGCAGAAGCGCCTCCACCGTTCTGATACCCACCACGCGTACGGGCAGCATCAGCCGTAGAACCACCATTGCCGCTCGCCCCGGCAGCACCCACTGCGGAGAGCTGTCCGGCATTGCCGCCAGAAGCTCTTGCACTGGTATCTCCAGCGTTGCTAGCCGAGGTCGATCCGCCTGTGGCTGTCGAAGTAGCCGCTCCGCTGGCTCCCGTTGCAACAACCTTTCCGCTGTTTCCACCGACGCCATTGCTGCCGGTAGAACCAGCACCAGCCGTAACGCTAATCGTAGCGGTGTTTCCGGTAACAACCGAAGACAGATCCTGCGTTGCAATCACCTTGACTTCATTCACGTTCTTTGTGTTGTACGAACCCGTGGCAGAAGTATCGGTTGAGGTTACCGTATCGTAGGAAGCAACCGTATTATTGCTGTCCTTGCTCGAAGACTTAGTGTTGCCTGAATCGGCGGTAGTGGTCGTCGTCGTAGGATCATTCGAAGTGTTGCCACTATCCTTGTTCACGGCCAATGTGTCGTTAGAAGCAGAGGTGTCGTTAGAAGCTGAGGTATTGTTAGAATGGGCTGTGTTGCCGCTAACGGTGTCGCTAGCAGTCGAGTTTACGGTATTCGTGCTGCCGTCGCCGCCGTGGGTCGTCGAGTCGGTAGTCGAAGCATGTGCGCCCGTTACCATTGCCAGCAACAGCACGCTCGTGAGTACGGAACCTGAAACAACTTTCTTCATGACTTAATCCTCCTGCTGTGGGTTGATAGAGATAGAGAGAAAGGGAGACTCAATCCAAGAGTTAGCAAAGACTGAATAATACCCTGGGTTGTAGCCTTATTTAGAGGAGATTTGCAGATAACCCCAAGCAAGACTACGTTCTAGCGCGCACAACCTAGGTAACTTGCCCAAAAAAAGTCAACACGACTTTCGGCAAAATATACCTAGGCGTGTGCATTTGGTTACGCGGGAAAGTGCAATCAAATCAGAATATTGCCCCTGTATTCACAAACACGAAAAACGGCGAGTCTTGCAGCTTCAAAACACAGATTTGCAACTGACAACGGAGAGCTCGAATGCTTGGTTTCGAAAACTACAAGAGAGTCTCCCTCTCCCCTCTAGGGTGAGGGGCCTTGCTTGAAGTAAAATCCAATCTTTCTTCTCACAGTTGGCATCGCACCGACACTTGAGTTACAAGAACCATATGATCCCAGAAATCGGCCATTTTGCTCTGATCCTCGCTTTGTTCGTCGCGTTGACTCAGGCTATCGTTCCTCTCGCTGGCGCTGCGTGCGGCAAGCGGGCGTGGATGGATGTCGCGCGTCCTGCTTCTATCGCCCAATTCCTGCTGATCGCCACATCTTTCGCCGCGCTGACCTGGTGCTATGTCACCAGCGATTTTTCGGTTCTCAATGTCGTGCAGAACAGCCACACCGACAAACCGCTGATCTATAAAATCGCAGGCGTGTGGGGAAACCACGAAGGCTCGATGCTGTTATGGATACTTATTCTGAGCCTCTACGGACTGGGCGTATCCCTCTTCGGCACGCATCTGCCGCCGACATTGCGCGCGCGCGCTTTGTCGGTACAGGCGATGATCGCAGTCGGTTTTATCCTGTTCATTATATTTACCTCCAACCCTTTCATGCGCGTAGACCCGGCTCCTCTTAACGGCGAGGGCCTCAATCCTTTGCTGCAAGATCCCGGCCTAGCTTTCCACCCGCCGTTCCTTTACCTCGGCTATGTCGGTTTCTCGATGGCCTTCTCCTTTGCGATTGCCGCCCTTATCGAAGGGCGCGTGGATGCAGCGTGGGCGCGCTGGGTGCGTCCTTGGACTCTGGTTGCGTGGTGTTTTTTGACTTTCGGCATCGCTATGGGATCGTGGTGGGCCTACTACACGCTGGGTTGGGGAGGCTGGTGGTATTGGGATCCGGTCGAGAACGCTTCCTTCATGCCGTGGCTTGCGGGCACCGCTTTATTGCATTCGTCTATCGTCCTCGAACGCCGCGATACGCTGAAAGCGTGGACTATTCTGCTCACGATCATCGCGTTTTCTTTTTCGCTCCTCGGCACTTTCCTTGTGCGATCCGGTGTGCTGACTTCCGTACATAGCTTCGCCTCCGACCCCACGCGCGGTATTTTTATTCTCTGTCTTCTCGTTGTCATCACGGGCGGCGCAATGACTCTTTTCGCACTCCGCGCCCCAAGCCTGAAAGGCGGCGGCCTTTTCGCCCCCATATCCCGCGAAACCAGCCTCCTCCTCAACAATGTTATCATGAGCGCTGCGGCAGGCACGATTCTCCTTGGCACGCTCTACCCTCTCTTTATGGATGTCCTCGATCTAGGCAAAGTCTCCGTCGGCCCGCCCTTCTTTAACGCCGTATTCATTCCCCTGATGATCCCCGCGATCATCCTGATGACAATCGCCCCGATGCTGTCGTGGAAACGCGGCAATCTAAAACTTGCCCTGCAACGATTGAAGTTTTCCGGAGTTGCCGCACTCGCCGTGATGATTTTAGTGACAGCAATATCCCACTCCCCCGGAGCCGCCGCTTCTCTAGGGCTCGCAACATGGCTCTTCATCGGCACAATGACAGGCCTCGTCCACCGCCTCTATCCCGCCCGCATGTCGCTACCGGAATTCCTGCACCGCGCCGTGACGGTTCCGCGTTCTTTCTACGGCATGACTCTGGCGCATGCCGGAGTAGCACTCGTCATCGTCGGCATCACAGGCTCTATTGCGTGGAAGACGGAAAAAATCCAAGTCATGCATTTCGGCGACACAATCGATGTCGCCGGATATAACCTCACCCTCAAGGGCGTCCAGGAAGGCGTCAAAGGCCCCAATTACACAGCCTCGCGCGCGACATTCACCGCGACCAAAAACGGAACCTTCATCGCCGACCTCTACCCCGAACGCCGCATGTATGAAATGCCGCCACGCCCCACAACCAATGCCGCCATTCATACCAATCTGCTCGGCGACCTATACGTCGTCATAGGCGATCCCAACGAAGGCGGGGGCTATGTCACGCGCCTTTATTACAATCCCTTAGTGCCGTGGATATTCATCGGCGCCGTTATCATCGCGCTCGGCGGCTTCATCTCCCTCACCGACCGCCGCTATCGCATCGGCGCGCCGATGCAGCGGGTGAAGTCATGAGACGCATGCTTCCTTTAATCCCGGTTACGCTCTTTCTCATCCTGATCGGTTTCTTTGTCTATCGGCTGGAACTAATCGACCGTGGCGATATGCCGAACCTGATCCCCTCGGTTATGATCGGTAAACCTGTGCCGGATTTTATTCTGCCTTCGCTGTTCAGCGACAAACCGCCAGTAACATCGGCTTATTTAAAAGGCAAAGTCACGCTGGTCGATATTTTCGCTTCGTGGTGCGTTCCTTGCCGCGCCGAGCATCCGTTTTTGTCCGATATAAAAAAAGCGGGCATCACAGTGGTCGGCATCAATTACAAAGACAAAACCGAAGACGCCCGCGCGTGGCTGGAAAAAATGGGCAACCCTTATGACGCAATTGCCGCCGACCGTGATGGTCGCGTCGCAATCGATTTCGGCTCCTATGGCGTTCCGGAATCCTACCTCATCGACAAAAACGGCATCATCCGCTTCAAACAAACCGGCCCCCTAACGCCAGCCGACATCCAAAACACACTGCTGCCTTTGGCAAGAGAGCTGAATAAATGAAACATCGCTCCCTCTTTTTCATTTTACTCGCGCTACTCTCATTGTTCGGCATCGCCCACGCCGTTCAACCCAATGAAATGCTCGCCGACCCCAAACTCGAAGCCCGCGCGCGCGCGATCAGCGAAGACCTGCGTTGCCTCGTCTGCCAGAACCAGTCGATAGACGATTCCGATGCCGACCTCGCCCACGATTTGCGCCTTATCGTGCGCCAGCGTTTGCAAGCGGGCGATACCGACGCTCAGGTCAAACAATATCTCGTCGATCGTTACGGCGATTATGTTTTGCTAACCCCACCCTTCAAAGCATCGACAGTCGTTTTGTGGACAGGCGCGCCGATATTTTTGCTAATCGGCTTAACAGCAGCATTCCTGTTTTACCGCCGCCGCCGGGAAACTCCCACCGACCCCGGTCGCCCGCTCTCGCCGGATGAACAGCAACGGCTCGCCAATCTGGAACGAAAGACCAGCTCATGATCTTATGGTTCACGATTTCCGCGATCACTTTGTCGGTTGTGATTTTCCTGCTGATACCGCTGCTGCGCAAACAAACCGATGCCACAACGCGCGTGGATTACGACATCGCCGTCTATCGCGACCAGCTCGCCGAGATCGACAAAGACATCGAACGCGAACTTCTAACACCGGAAGAAGCAGCATCCGCCCGCGCTGAAATTCAACGCCGCATGCTCGCGGCCCAAGATTCCGAAACGGCAACGCCGCCGAACAGACCCGGCTTGCGCGGTAAGCTTATCCCCGCCTTTATTATCCTTATTCTGATGCCTCTCGGTGCCGGCCTTCTTTATTTCTATCTCGGCAGCCCCGAACTGCCCGCCAAACCTTTCGCCGAACGCAAGAACGACCCCGAATTTATTCTGGCAAACTCCGCGCAACAAATGGCGGCACAGCTTGAAAAGACACCCGACATCGACGGCTATAAACAACTCGCCGGAATCTATTCCACCTTGCACTTCTACGATCAGGCCGCTGGCACCTATCAAAAAATTATCGAGATGAAGGGAGCAGACGCCAATGTCTGGGCCGGTCTTGGCGAAGCACTCTTTATGCTGAATACCGGCCAAGTGACGCCTGACGCGCGCGGCGCATTTTCCCAAGCGCTACAACTCGACCCGCACGATCCGCGCACACGTTTTTATATGGGGCTGGCAGAAGCGCAAACAAACGAGCCGCGCCGCGCCGTCGCCATTTGGCGCGATCTGGAAAAAGACAGCCCGCCGGATGCGCCGTGGCTTCCCATTTTGCAAAAACAAATGGCACTGACTGCGAAACAAGGCGGCTTCGATCCCGCCTCTATTGCGCCAGAACCTGCAACGCCAGCACCTCCCGCCGATGCCGCCGCCATTCTATCGATGAACCCCTCCGACCAAAATGCGATGATCCACAAAATGGTCAACCGCCTCGCCGCCAAAATGAAAGACAATCCAAACGACCTCGACGGCTGGGAGCGTCTCGCCAAAGCCTACAGCGTCCTCGGCGAAACCGACAAAGCCAAAGACGCCCAAAACAAGGCGGACGCGCTGAAAGCCAAAGCGAAAAGCCCTTAAAACCTGTTACGGTTGAGGCTTTCCGCCCATATTAGCAGCGGGAGCAGGAGCATTCGGCGTTTGCAGATAAGGTTTCCCCAAATAGCGCATGCTTAAATGGTTCAAATAATGCTGCGCATTCAAATCTTCGCCGGTCGCATTGAGGAACAATTGTTCTGGCGTCAGCAACGATCCCTTGCTGTGTACATTTTCTTTCAACCACTCATTCAAAGGCTTGAAATTGCCGTTCGCGAGTTCGGCGCGCAAATCGGGTTTCGCCTTGCAAGCGGCAACGAAAAGCTGCGCCGCCCCCATATCGCCAATCGTATAAGCGGGGAAATAGCCAATCGCGCCCGTGGGCCAATGCACATCCTGCATATGCCCATGCGAAGGATCGGACGGCGTGATGCCTAGCAACTGCTGCATCCCGTCGTTCCAGGCTTTCGGCAGCTCGTCGATTGTCATCGTTCCTTCGACCAGCGCTTTTTCCAGCTTGTAACGCAAGATAACATGCGCGGGATAGGTGATCTCATCCGCTTCGATGCGAATGAAGGAAGGCTCGACACGGTTAACAAGCCGTTCCAAATTCTGCGCCGACAAAGCCGGATCGTTCGGGCGATTGAAAACTTCGCGCACTTGCTTTTCCAGAAACTGGAAAAATTCCGGCGTGTGGCAAGCTTGTACTTCTACGATGCGCGACTGACTTTCATGCACGCCCATACCCAAATCGGAACCGGCAGGCTGATAGCGCCATTCAGCAGGCGTATTCTGATTATAATTAGCATGCCCCGTTTCGTGGATCGCGGCAAAGAGTGCAGAAAGAAAATCATCGCCGCCCGGTTTCGCCGTGATGCGTGCATCATCAGCAGTACCGCCCGCCGAAGGATGCGACGGCGACATATCGAAACGGCCCCGCGTGAAATCAAAACCGACCGCTTTCACCATACGGCGGCAGAGTTCCGCTTGTTGTTCGGCGGGAAACGGCCCCGCCAGAGGAAGCGGCGCGGGTTCCAGCGCCTGTTTGGCTTGCGCTTCCTTAATCAGCGCTGGTAACGCTTGTTCCAGCTCACCAAATTCACGGGCAATCGTCGCGTCGCGCATGCCGCGACTGTAGGAATCCAGCAACGCTTCGTAGGTCGAGGCGAAACCGGCCACTGCATTCCTCTTGGCCTCGCCAACCTGTTTGGCAATCTCAAAAGTATGCGCGTACCAATCGCGCATCTTCGACCAATCGCCGGTCGGCTTTAATTCGGTGTGCAGCACTTCGCCTTCGCTGTTTATGCGCGCACATTCCTGCGCCAAAGACTGCGACATGGAATTGGATTCCGTCCATATGCTGCGCATGAGAAAAAGATTGCGGCGGTCACCTTGAGAAAGAGAGGCTTGATCGGCTTCGGCCTTATCGAGCCACACGCCGACCCTAGGATCGGTGATATAATCGTGACAAGCCGTGGCGTTCGCTTGCATTTGTTGCGAACGGTCATATTTGCTGCCCGGCGACATAAACACTTGGGCATCCTTGCTCAGTACCGAGGCCCCACCACCTAAATTGGAGATCAACGCAAAGCGCGTTTTGAGTTCTTCGTAGGCCGTTTTTTGTGGCTGGGTCATATTTTCATCTCCAAATGCAATTGTTTAGGGCGTCAATAGCAATAGTATCCGCCCCCCTTTACCGCCAAGTCAACACGGACGTATTCCGCATTGCGGGAAGCAACCCAAGGATTCCTGATATATATGGGAACAATCCCACGCCACATCCTTTCCACATGCGTTATATCCACAATTGCCCGTGAATCCCTTGTTTTTGGGGTGTTGATATGGTCAGCTTGAGATACCATATGTACCTCAGAACGAGGTTTTGAAAGGACTCCCTAATGGATACGCATCCCGCTGGCGGCGCTATGTACCCGGTTCTTCCGTTGCGCGACATTGTCGTGTTTCCGCATATGGTCGTACCCCTCTTCGTCGGGCGCGAGAAGTCCGTGCGCGCTCTGGAAGACGTCATGCAGGATGACAAGCATATTTTGATGCTGACGCAGAAAACCTCGACCCAGGACGACCCCACAAAGGAAGATCTTTACACAACCGGCACCGTCGGCACGATCTTACAGCTTTTGAAGCTCCCGGACGGAACGGTTAAAGTTCTGGTCGAAGGCACGCACCGCGCCAAAGTCACGCAATTCACGCAGAACCCCGATTTCTTCCAGGCGTTTGCCGAACCTCTCGACGAATTCTCGGGCGATCAGGGCGAGTTGGACGCGATTGCGCGCGCCGTAATCGGTCAGTTCGACCAGTATATCCGCCTCAACAAAAAAATTACGCCGGAAGTATTGGTTACAATCAACCAGATCGAAGACCACGCCAAACTGGCCGACACAATCGCCGCGCATCTGGCGTTGAAAATTTCCGACAAGCAGGCATTGCTTGAAATCCCCTCGGTCAACCAAAGGCTGGAACGTATTTTCGGCTTTATGGAAGGCGAGATCGACGTTCTGCAAGTGGAAAAGAAAATCCGCACGCGCGTCAAAAAGCAGATGGAGAAAACCCAGCGCGATTATTATCTGAACGAGCAGATGAAGGCCATTCAGAAAGAATTGGGCGAAGGCGAAGACGGCAAGAATGAAGCCGACGAATACACCAAACGCATCGCCGAAAAGAAGCTGAGCAAAGAAGCGCGCGAAAAAGTCGATGCCGAAATCAAAAAGCTGAAAAGCATGAGCCCGATGTCGGCGGAATCCACCGTCGTGCGCAATTACCTCGACTGGATCTTGGGCATTCCGTGGCAGGAACGCACCCGCGTGCGCAAAGACCTGAAAGCCGCCGAAAAAATCCTCGACCACGATCACTACGGTCTGGACAAGGTCAAGGAACGCATCTTGGAATATCTGGCCGTGCAACAGCGGCAGAGCAAGATCAAGGGGCCGATTTTGTGCCTCGTCGGGCCTCCGGGCGTCGGCAAAACCTCGCTGGGCAAATCGATCGCCGCAGCGACGGGGCGTAATTTCGTTCGCATGTCGCTGGGTGGCGTGCGCGATGAATCGGAAATTCGCGGACATCGCCGCACCTATATCGGTTCGATGCCGGGCAAAATCGTGCAGGGGATGAAGAAGGGCAAATCTTCCAATCCTCTCTTCCTGCTCGATGAAATCGACAAACTGGGGCAAGACTGGCGCGGCGATCCGTCGTCGGCGCTGCTCGAAGTTCTCGACCCCGAACAGAACAACACGTTCAACGATCATTATCTAGAAGTCGATTACGATCTTTCGGATGTCATGTTCGTCTGCACGGCGAACTCGCTGAAAATGCCGCAGCCGTTGCTTGATCGTATGGAAATCATTCGCCTGTCGGGTTACACCGAAGACGAAAAAGTCGAAATCGCCAAGCATCATCTTTTCCCCAAAATCCAGAAGGATCACGGGCTGAAGAAGGGCGAATTCTCGATGTCCGACGACGCGATCCGCGACCTTATCCGCTACTACACGCGGGAAGCCGGGGTACGCAGTCTGGAACGCGAGATCGCAAACCTTGCGCGCAAATCGCTGAAGGAAATCATTACCAGCAAGACCAAGTCGATGCACATCACGCGCCGCAATATTGAAAAATACGCGGGCGTCAAACGCTTCCGCTACGGCGAAGTCGAACCGGAAGATCTGGTCGGCGTCACAACCGGATTGGCGTGGACGGAAGTCGGCGGCGAATTGCTAACAATCGAAGCCGTCGCCCTGCCCGGCAAAGGCAAAATCACCACGACCGGGAAACTGGGCGATGTGATGAAGGAATCCGTGCAAGCCGCGGAAAGCTATGTCAAAGCGCGGGCAATCGCGTTCGGGCTAAAGCCGACCTCGCTCGACAAACGCGACATCCACGTTCACGTTCCCGAAGGCGCGACGCCAAAAGACGGGCCCAGCGCAGGCGTGGCAATGGTCACCTCAATCGTCTCCGTCCTTACCGGCATTCCGGTGCGTAAAGACGTTGCGATGACAGGCGAAATCACGCTGCGTGGTCGCGTCTTGCCAATCGGCGGGTTAAAGGAAAAACTTCTCGCAGCCCTGCGCGGCGGCATCAAGACGGTGCTGATCCCCAAGGAAAACGAAAAAGACCTCACCGAAATCCCTGACAACGTCAAGAAGGGCATGAACATCCTTTTGATGAACACCGTCGAGGAAGTCCTGAAACACGCCCTAGTCCGCCCCGTAACACCTATAGAATGGGACGAAAACGCCGAAGCCGAAGCAGTTGCCAAAGCGGCAAAGGACGGCGAAGCGGGCGTGGTGAAGCACTAAGAGAACAGGCAACCTTTCGCCGCAAGCCTCCCTGCATTGAGCGCAGGGATGTTCTTGCGGGAGAGCGGAAAACCCGAATGACCGGATAGCTTACAGTTGCGGCGGCGTTTCCAGCCCTGCGCCGCGACGCGAGGTTGGCACAGACGGCGCCATTTCAGGACGCGCGAGCATGACGGCATCGATCAGGCCGAATTCCTTGGCTTCGTGCGGCGACATGAAATTATCGCGTTCCATTGACTTCTCGATCTTGTCCAACGGCTGATTGCAATGCTGGACATAGATTCCATTCAGTTGACGACGCATCGCGAGGATTTCGCGCGCCTGAATTTCAATATCCGTCGCCTGCCCCTGCGCGCCGCCCGAAGGTTGGTGGATCATGATGCGGCTGTTGGGCAACGCAAAACGCCTGCCCGGCTCGCCGGCTGCCAGCAGCAACGAGCCCATCGAACAAGCCTGCCCGATGCAAACGGTCGAAACCGGCGATTTGATATATTGCATCGTGTCGTAAATCGCGAGGCCCGAAGTCACAACGCCTCCCGGCGAATTGATATAGAACGCAATTTCCTTGTTGGGATTATCCGCTTCAAGAAACAGCAACTGGGCGCAAATAACGCTCGAAATATGATCTTCGACAGGGCCGAACAGAAAAATGACGCGCTCCTTCAGCAAACGCGAATAGATGTCATATGAACGCTCACCGCGTGCGGTTTGCTCGACAACCATTGGGACCAGCGCAGCATTAGCTGCATCATTAAAATCACTAGCCATTTGAAAACTCCTGTTTGATAAAAGGGCTCGAAAAAAATCGACACATCAATATTCGAGGCGCAAACTCTAATAGATTGCGCGTGGATAGCACAAGAATTGATATATGGTTAATCGAAGAATTTGCGGTGTAACTTAATACCAAAAAAGAGGCTTCTGTTTTTGCATTGCGGCAATTATCGCAGCATTACCACTTCCCCTTCAACACATTCACATGCCCCATCTTCCTCCCGGCGCGCGCTTCTTTTTTGCCGTAGAGGTGGAGGCTAGTTTGCTGGTCTTTCAATAACTCAGCCCAGCGGTTCACATCATCGCCGATCAAATTATACATCACCGCACGATTGTGTGGCGTTGTGTCGCCCAGCGGCAAGCCACACACTGCCCGCACCAATTGTTCAAACTGGCTGACAACACAAGCATCCATCGTCCAATGCCCGGAATTATGCGGACGCGGCGCGATTTCATTCATCAACACGCGATGCCCTTGTGCATCCGGCTGACGCAACACAAAAAACTCAACCGCCAGCAACCCGACAACGCCAAGTTTTTCAGCAAGCAACCGCGCCACATGTTCAGCCTCGTGCGCCACAGCAGGATCGATAGATGCGGGCGCATGCGTTTCCGCAAGAATGTGATTGCGATGAATATTTTCCACAACAGGATAAGTCGCCACAGCGCCGTCGGCCCGCGCCGCGACGATAACCGAAACTTCGCACGCAAAATCGACAAAGGCTTCGAGAATGCCGACCGCTCCGCCCATCTCGCGCCACGCTTCCGCGGCGTTCGTGCCGGGCGTTATTTTCACCTGCCCCTTGCCGTCATAACCCAAACGTGTCGATTTCAAAATCGCGGGCAGCTTGAACGATTTCAATGCCTGTTCCAACTCCGCCGCCGAACGCACAATCACAAAATCCGTCGTGCCGATGCCGATGCTGCGGGCAAAAGTTTTCTCCTGCTCGCGGTCCTGCGCCACGCGCAGAACTTTGCTCCCCGGATGCACTTCAACATGCGGCGCAATGATTTCCAAAGTCTCGGGCGGAACATTTTCCCATTCCAGAGTCACAACATCGACGGATTTAGCAAAAGCCTGCAACGCGCTCTTGTCATCAAACGCCGCCTTGGTATGAAAAGCCGAAACCTCCACAGCCGGTTCCGTTTCATCAGGACAGAAAATATGGCAACGATAACCCAGCTTAGCCGCCGCCAGCGCCGTCATGCGCCCCAACTGGCCGCCGCCAAGAATGCCGATAATGGAATTGGGAGACAGCGTTTTCATGATTAATCTTCCTTTTCTTAGCACTTCAACGAAGTTGAAATCGCCACGCGCAAGCCCTCGATCACTTGTTCGGGCCGCATTGGGGATGAGCCCTGTTGAGGCATTGCGGGAACGTGAATAAAGCCGCCGCGCGTATGCCGAAATTTTCTGGAAGTCGAGAGTTCGTGCATCAGCCCATAAAACAACGCATTGCACACGAAAGTCCCAGCGGTTTCCGAAATTTCCGCCGCTATGCCGACCGAGTTTAAATTCGTCAGAATTTTTTTAATAGGCAACGTACCAAAATAACCTACAGGAGCCTCCTTGATGACAGATTCATTGATCGGCTGAACGCCGTTATTATCCGGAATGCGTGCATCGATTATATTAATAGCCACTCGTTCCAGCGCAAGACAGTCTCGTGCCGAAGATTCCCCAACGCCGATCACGAGAACCGGCCTATGTTCAATAAGAAGATCGCGCAAACGGGATGTGGCCTGGCCAAATACTGTGGGCAATTCTGCGACGACCACACGATGCCCCGCGATCCGTTTTCCGCGAAAAGCCTGAACAGCAACCCAACTGGCATTGATCGACTGTGCCTTGAAGGGATCAAATCCGGTCAGAATGACTTTGGGCAAACTCATTTCTTCTTTTTCGCCTTTGCAGGTTTCTTCGCAACGGCATCCGTCTGCGCCTTGCGCCATTTGGTAAGTTTTGCCGCAAGCTTTGCATCGTTCAACGCCAAAATGGAAACCGCCAGCAGCCCCGCATTCGTCGCTCCGGCATTACCGATTGCCAGAGTACCAACCGGAATTCCGGCAGGCATTTGCGCGATCGACAACAGGCTGTCGAGGCCGTCGAGAGATTTGCTTTGCACAGGAACGCCAAGCGTCGGCAAAGTCGTCAGCGCGGCAAGCATGCCCGGCAAATGCGCCGCGCCCCCTGCCCCCGCGATAATCACTTGCAAGCCGCGCGACGCCGCCGTGCTGCCATAAGCGACCAGCCGTTGAGGGGTACGGTGAGCGGAAACGATTCCGGTTTCATAAGCCACGCCGAAATAGTCCAGAATTTTGGCCGCGTTTTGCATCGTTTCCCAATCGGACTGACTGCCCATAACAATGCCGATAAGAGGTTTTTGCGTGCTTTTCCGGGCCATTTAGTGCTCCTGAGGATAGAAAATTGAGAACGAAGTTTGGCGGTAAAAAAAGAAAAATTCCTTAACCAAAAACACCGAATTGCATTTCTTATTGTTAACCTCTTTTTCATGAAATTGGTAGAATCTTTGTCCTATGAGCGACAATAATTTTGATCCTTCAATCGACTGGCTTGCCGACGCGAAGTTAACAGCAGATCAGCGGCGCGCTTGGAACACGCTGCGTGAAGAGCTGGCCTCGGCACAGGCGAAAAATCTGGAATTAGCGGACAAGCTCCAGCAAGCCGAACAGTCAATCCATGGGCCGACTATCCTTAATCGCCCCGACTTTAACCGCGAAGTCGCGCGCATGCTGGCATTCGACGAGCGTTATGGCGGCGTGTCGAGCGTTCTCTATTTCGATTTCGATCAATTGGCGGAAATTGCGGGGCGCAGCGGGAATGCTGCTATCAACACCACCATTCGTGAAATCGGCGAAGTGCTGATACGCAACGTGCGCGGTTCGGATATCGTCGGTCGCCTCGCGCCCGATGAATTCGGCGTTTTGCTGATGCGATGCGACAATCCCTCGGCTTGGCGCAAAGCAGAAGCTATGGCAGCGAAATTGCAGGAATGTATCTATAAAGGCGATATGGGCATCAGAGTCAGCTATGGCGCCTATACCTTCCGCGATCACGAAGATCTCGCAATCGGCCTTAAAGAAGCGGCCCAGTCGATGACATTGGTCGTCAAGTAAAACGACTACTTAAATAATGGCCATTAACCATAATTCATGCTGGGCGAAAGCATTTATCGATCTTATGATGCCCCTATTCATCAAAAATAATTAGGGAGCAGCTTATGTCATCGGGCACAGAACTTATAAGATTTGAAATGAACGACCTTGTTACGCCCAAGGAAAAATCAGATCCTAACTACGAAAAAATCGGCAAAGTATGCCGTGCTCGCGCCGGCCTAAAGATAGAAGTAAGGTTCGATGAGCGTAAGCCTACAGTCCCCTATGAACAGTCGGCGCTGCGCATAGCAGCCAAAAAGCCCATTATGAACCCAACTAAAATGTAATTCGGATAATTTTTACGCGATGATATCGGGCAACAGTTTGCTTTCAATACGCGACATTTCGTCGCGCACGGCGAGTTTGCGCTTTTTCAAGCGTTGAATCTGCACCATATCCGGCACGCCACGCTGCGTCAGCGCGCTAATAGCATCATCGAGATCGCGATGCTCGGCCTTAAGCTCGAGCAAATGGTCTTGAAGCTTGTCCTGCTCATTCATGATTCTAACTATCCCGCATTCTAACTGTCCCGATTCGCAGGCCCCCCTCAAAGGGTCGCCCGCCAAAGACAAGGCGAAGTTACATAGCAGAAAATGAGGCTTTGCGCCACGGTTGTATTGCTAAATGATTTCATTTAGTTACAATCGGGTTCTCGCACCGAATTTTAAGGGATTTACATGACTTCTCCTCGCAAACGAATTGCTATCCTCACCAGCGGCGGCGATTGCGCCGGACTTAACGCCGTTATTCGCGCCGTAGTCCTCCGCGCCGAGACTTTGGATTGGGAAGTTATCGGGATTATGGATGGCACCCACGGCCTGTTGGAAACACCGGCGCATGTCATGCCTTTACATATGAAAAACGTCGACAGCGTCATGATGCGCCAGGGCGGCACCATTTTGGGCACGACCAATAAAGGCGACCCTTTCGCCTATCCAATGCCCGACGGCAGCTTAAAAGACCGTTCCGAAGAGATTATCGGCGCGTTCCGCAAATTGGGCTGTGAGGCATTGATCGGCATCGGCGGCGACGGCAGCCTCGCGATTCTCTCGCGCCTCGCCAAACAGGGCGGCTTTCCCTTGATCGGCATCCCCAAAACAATCGACAACGATCTCGGCGTTACGGAAATGTCGGTCGGATTCGGTACTGCCGTCGATGTGGCGACCGAAGCTTTGGACAGATTACAGCCCACGGCAGCTAGCCACGACCGCATTATGATTCTGGAAGTCATGGGCCGCGACGCGGGCCATATCGCCTTGACCGCCGGAATTGCGGGCGGCGCCGATGTCATTTTGATCCCCGAAATTCCCTATGACATCAAAAATATCGCCGCGCACATCAAGAAAATCCACGAACGAGGCCGCAATTTCGCATTGGTCGTCGTATCCGAAGCCGTGAAAACACCCGACGGCGAAAGCGTCAGCAAAGATTTCTTTGGCGGTCAAAAACGTTTAGGCGGCATCGGCAACATTCTCGGCGAACAAATCGCCGATGCGTGCCAGGCCGAAACCCGCGTTACCGTTCTCGGCCATGTCCAGCGCGGCGGGCAACCGATTGCTTCCGACCGTTTGCTGGCTGCGGCGTTCGGCGTTCACGCCGTAACGCTGATCCAGCAAGGTAAATTCGACCGCATGGTCGCATGGAAAGACCGTCAGGTGATCGACGTGCCGATTGCCGAAGCGATCAAGACCAATCATGTCGTGGAAAAAGACGGCACGCTGGTCAACACCGCGCGCGGTCTGGGCATCTGTTTAGGCGATAATTTGCCGTTTAAATGAGGGCTTGCGACTAGTTCTAGGCAATTTCAAATCTCTGTTTTGAAATGCAGTATTGGCAAGCCTCTGAAGAATGCCCGATAAATCCTCAGGTATAGTCGCCGGGTCTTTATCAAAGGAGAAGGCGACTGTGACCTTCTTGTGCTTGCCTTTAGGTTTGGATATCACAGCCATGACCGCAAATCCGTGACCGGGAACGACGGAATTGGGAATGCTACTTACCTCTATATTTGCCACAAGTTTATCAGGGCCAAGAATTCTCGCCAAACACGTTCTTTGCTGAACAATCTGGAAGTCCGCACGACAAGACATCTTGCCTTTCTCATCGACAGAAGACTCTGCAGACAAATGGCGTGTTTCCATATTGGTTCTATGCTGCTCATTCAGCCCCTCGACCGCATTCTTCAGCATTGCTTCGGCCTGTTTGGCAAAGCTCGCGCTGACGGGCTTCTGGGCAACTGTTTCCTGTGTCGTTGTCATCTTTGTTTCCTCTGATGCTCGCGTGTTAACGCGTGGGTTTTGCTGCCTGACGCACGACGGATTTATGTTTGGGCAATTTCAACAGACCAACCGTAAAATCATGACTGATGCGTTTTTGAACTTTCTCCGATAAAGAAGCCGGCACGGTAGCAGGGAACGGCGATAATACGTCAACAGCCGCCCCGATAAGATTGGACTGAGCATCTTGAATGTTAGCAACAACCCAAAAGCCGCCTCCAGTAGCAGGCAAATTATGGAAGCCGTTTACCGTGACTTTGGCGACTTCATCCCATGTGCCGCCCAGAATCCTTGCGGCTCCCGTTTTCTCCTGAACCAAAACAAAAGAAGCGGCGTGATGATCGGGATGCGTTTTGTCATCAGGAGACACCCCCAGAAAACGCACTGCCATCGTTGTGCCAAGTTCCTTATTCAGGTTCCCTGCTGCCCTTCTAAGCATTGTTTGAGCTTGTCCGGCAAAGCTTCCAGGATCGGAAATCTTATTTTCAATCGTGTCAGAATTCGTTTTCATAATAATCACCTTAACGTGGTGTTTGTTTCTTAAAACCCACGAATAGATTAAAGCACTTTTTGCGGGAACGATCCAACCAAACCAATAGTTTCATGCAGGAAGATCGTTATATATTAAGGTTAATATCAGTTCGGTAGGCTTGTCGCGAGGCGCCCCAGACAAATCAGGCATGACGCTCACGCCTCTTTACCGATTTTATATAGGCAATCTATTAGGCGACACAGGGGGTTATCCCGGCGCGAGGCGCGCGGTCTGAACAGCGGGTTTGGTCGCCGCTTTCAGATTGTCTGGATTGAGGGCAAAAAGTTCCGGAACTACAAAGATACCGTCTTTGCGGATCAATCGATCATCAATCCATATTTCGCCGCCGCCATAGTCGGGACGCTGGATATGCACCATATCCCAGTGGTTTACGGATTTGTTCCCGTTCGAGGCCTGATCATAGCAGGCTCCTGCCGCCAGATGAATACCGCCATCGATCTTTTCATCGAACAAAATGCTGCCCGTTGGATGCTGCACATAGGGATTAAAATTGATCGCAAATTCGCCGATATAGCGCGCGCCTTCGTCGGCATCGAGGATCGCGTTCAACGTCGCAGTACGTTCGGGATTTTCGGCTTCAGCCTTGACGATACGACCGTCTTGAAAAGTCGCTTTGATAAACGCAAAACGCTGCCCGTCATAATTCGACGGCCCGTATTTAATCGTGCCGTTGATCGAATGTTTGACCGGAGCCGTGTAGCATTCGCCGTCGGGAATATTTCTAACGCCGGTGCAAGGAATGGCGTCGATACCTTCGATGCTGAAAGTCAGCTCGGTTTCCTGAGCAGGGCTTAGGATACGCACCTTTTTGCCCTCGGCCATTATTTTCTGCAACGGTTTGACGGCTTCGGTCATAAGTCCATAATTCAGAAGGCAAACGTCTCGATAGAAGGATTCAAATTTTGGAAGCGTCATGCCACAGTCGGCGGCAAACTCCTTTGTCGGCGCGGCGACGACGAGCCAGCGCGTATGATTGACGCGGTGGGCTGTCATCGGGCCTTTTGCAGCCTTGTAATGCTGCATAATGTTCGCAGGCAGATTAATTTTCGATTGGTCAGCATCATCGGTAATGCGGATATAGCCCTGCATCTGCTTCATGCGCTCCAGCAAATTGACGCCGTGAGCCTTGATGCCTTGTTCGGACAGGACTGATATTTCCTTATTAACAGCCGCGCTGCCACTATCGATCATATGGGGATGAGCGCCGGTTGCGAGGACTTCGGCGGCGCAAAATTTGGCGAGTCTCTTCGCTTTGCGTCCCTGAAATTCGATCCAGACATTTTCGCCGGGAGCAACTTTAACGGCGTTGTTCATAAACTGGTTGGCTAACGCCTGAGAGACTGATTTCTTCACGACAACCTCCGTAATTATCATCTGTTCTTAAAATCTACGAACGTATTAAAGCATTTTTTGGGAACGCGATCCAATCTTAGCAATAGTTTCGAGTAAGGAAAACGTTGTATATTAAGATTAATGTCAGTTTGGCAAGCGGCATATGCCTCTAAGGAACTACCGTCTTACTGGCCCTTGCAGGTCGGCAGGCAGCGTTTCAGATCGCTGCGGCAATCGCCGCTCGCGCCGAATACACCCGAGGGGCCGTTGATCCCGCTATTGTCTTCGGCGGCGGAGGAGTCCATGCAACGCGAATAGTCGTCGTTACAGGCGCGCTCGCACATTTCGCGGTCGCTTTCGATGATCGTTGTCTTGCCGTTTCTGTCGGTATAGGTGTCGGCGGGTTGAACACCCGAGACGCAGGCGGAAAGCATCCCCACGACCAATATCATGAGGATGCGTTTCGTCATGCTGTTAGACCTTTGCCGCTTCGGCTTCTTCCGCCGTCTGGGCGAGCTTCTGAGCGCGCGCCTTAGAGCCCTTGGCCTCGACATCGCGATCGACAAATTCGATCATCGCCATAGCCGCAGCGTCGCCATAACGGAACCCTGCCTTAACGACGCGGAGATAGCCGCCTTCGCGGGTTTTGTAACGTTCGGCCAGGCTGCTGAACAGTTTTCTGACGCTTTCTTCGTCGCGCAGCATCGACATGGCGCGGCGGCGATTAGCGAGGCCACCCTTTTTGCCAAGCGTGATCAGGCTTTCGACGATAGGGCGCAAATCCTTTGCCTTGGGCAAAGTCGTGGTGATCTGTTCGTTTTCGATAAGAGCCACAGCCATATTGGCGAACATCGCCTTGCGGTGAGTGGCGGTCATGCCGAGTTTACGATGTGTATTTCCGTGACGCATGTTCTGTTCCTTCTATGGCTTGGCCCTGTGATTTCGTCTGATGACGCTCTTGCAGGAACCGGTTGCATTTCGGTCGAACCTGAAGGAAAATCCTTACAGAACCCAAACCGTCTCAAAAATCTCAGGCAACCTTCGGAGCCAGTAATTTATTGGCTTGGTCGATTACCTCAGCCACAAACTTCCGCTGTGGCTCTGTTTCCGGCGTGCCCGCTGTCTGCCAATGGGTGCCGAAAAAATCAAAATCAGCTTGGGCTTTCAGGGCAACAAGGTCAGCTTTAATTTCCTGCGCCGCTTTGCTTTTGTCCCAGCCAAAGGCATCCGCAAGATTCCTTATGTCAACACTAAGCGCAAGTCGGCACACATGCAGCTCAAGCTGGGAATGACCAACGGCGAGAAGCTTGTTGGCCTGCTCCACCCATTCATCTGTTATCTTCCACGTTTCCTGGCTCATTAATTCTCTCCGTCGATCAGAATGGTTCTTCCATCCGCTTGGCGAGATCTTCGATATTTTCAGGCGGCCAAGTGGGGATTTGCATACCCAAAGTCAAGCCCATTTGCGTCAGGACTTCCTTGATTTCGTTCAGGCTCTTGCGGCCGAAATTCGGCGTGCGGAGCATTTCGCCTTCGCTCTTTTGGACCAGATCGCCGATATAGACGATGTTGTCATTCTTGAGGCAGTTGGCGGAACGAACGGACAGTTCCAGCTCGTCAACCTTACGCAACAGATTGCGGTTGAAGGGCAGATCGCCAGCGACTTCCTGAGCGACCGCAGATGCGTGCGGTTCTTCGAAGTTGATGAAGAATTGCAGTTGGTCTTGCAGAATGCGCGCCGAGATCGCCACGGCGTCTTCCGGCGAGATCGAACCGTCGGTTTCGACAGTCATCGCCAGCTTATCGTAATCGGTGACTTGGCCGACGCGGCTGTGTTCGACTTTGTACGCGACCTTGCGAACGGGGCTGAACAGCGCATCGATTGGCAACAGGCCAATCGGCGTGTCTTCCTTGCGCAGAGCGGCGGCAGGAATGTAACCACGGCCCGTTTCGACCGTCAGTTCCATCGACAGCTTGGCGCCACGATCCAGCGTGCAGATAACGAGATCGGGGTTCATCACTTCGACATCCGCACCCGTTTCGATTTGCTTGGCGGTAACTTCACCAGCGCCATCGGCGCGCAAACGCACGCGGCGGGGAAGATCGCTGTGCGAACGCAAAGCGAGGCTCTTGAGGTTGAGGATGATGTCGGTAACGTCTTCGCGAACGCCGGGGATCGACGAGAACTCATGCAAAACCCCTTCGACCTGAATCGAAGTCACGGCAGCGCCTTGCAACGACGAGAGCAAGATGCGACGCAGCGCATTACCCAATGTCATGCCAAAGCCGCGTTCCAAAGGTTCGATCACCAAAGTGGCGATGTTCGGGTTGCTTTCCGAAACTTGGACATTCTTTGTCGGCTGAATCAAGGATTTCCAGTTTTTCTGTAACATGTCGTGCCCTTTGGTTATTTACATTCAACAAAGTTTTCCGCTTGCGGCGCGCACCAGGCGCAGCCGAAGCGGTATTAGTTTTACACGCGACGGCGTTTGCGCGGGCGGCAGCCGTTGTGCGGAATCGGCGTCACATCGCGGATCGACGTTACCGAGAAACCGACCGACTGCAAAGCGCGCAAAGCGGATTCGCGTCCCGAGCCGGGGCCCGTGACTTCGACTTCCAACGTGCGAACGCCGTGTTCGATAGCCTTTTTGCCCACATCTTCGGCGCACAACTGTGCGGCGTAGGGAGTCGATTTACGCGACCCCTTGAAGCCCATCAGCCCCGACGACGACCAGGCAATCGTGTTGCCTTGCGCATCGGTGATCGTGATGATTGTGTTGTTGAAGCTCGCATTCACGTGAGCAACGCCATTGACGATGTTCTTGCGTTCCTTGCGGCGGCGAACCGGGCCTTTGTCCGATTTGCTGTCAGACTTCTTGGAGTCGGACTTTTCTGCTGTTGCCATAAGTTATTCCTGTCTTTTCTATGTATTACTTCTTAACGATTTTCTTGCCGGCGATCGGCTTGGCTTTACCCTTGCGCGTGCGTGCATTGGTATGCGTGCGTTGACCGCGAACCGGCAGACCTTTACGATGACGCAGGCCACGATAGCAACCCAAATCCATCAAACGCTTGATGTTCATCGACACTTCGCGGCGCAAATCGCCTTCGACCTTGTAATGTTTGTCGATATCTTCGCGGATCTTGAGAATTTCGCCTTCGGTCAATTGATTGACGCGCTTGGTCGGATCGATGCCGACACGGGCACAAATTTCAAGAGCATTAGTCGGGCCAACGCCATAAATGTAACGCAACGCGATATGCGTTGGTTTTGCCGCCGGGATATTTACGCCTGCAATACGAGCCACTCTGTTCTCCACAAAAACAACAAAAACGCCGCGTTGGCGCAGACTTATTCACGCGCCATAACGGGGTTTAATTGCAAAAAAATCCAAGCTCCGATCCCGAAGCTGAGGTGGCGCAGTATAGGGATTGAAGGAGGAGAGTCAAGAAGAAGAAAGAGGCGGTGTGGCCTAGGGTTTGGGGTTCGGGAAGATAAGCAAGAACAAATGGTTAGGCTGTTTATTGCCTCGCTCCCCGCCCTAAACCTCACCCCTCAAACCCCTGCCCCACCTATATAGATAGGGCGTAAGGCACACGAATCTTGAACGAAGTGCCGTGATAAAGCTCGGAAAAGACCTCAATCGTGCCGCCCAGAGCCTTAACCTCATGTTCAACCGACTCCATGCCGACGCCGCGCCCGGACATGTCGGTAACCGTATCGCTGGTCGAAAAACCCCACGAGAAAATATTCTGGATCAAAGCATGATCGTTCATATCCTGCCAGGGGCCGTTAGGATTTAGAGACGAAAGCTTGGCGCGCACACGCGCAGGATCAATACCGCCGCCGTCATCGGCAATAGAAATCTCGAGCCATTTTTTGCCGTCCGCATCGTCCGTAACATCGGCATGAATTGAAACCTGCCCGGAAGGGTCTTTGCCGCGCGCGATGCGCGTAACGGCAGGCTCGATACCGTGATCGATAATGTTGCGGGAAACATGCGTAAGCGAAAAGATCAACTGGTGGAACGTGCGCGTAAGCACGGGAGGATTAGAGCCGGAATAAACAATAGGCTTAACCTGCTTGCCAGTAATTTCCGCAAGGTCGGCCAATTCGCGATCGAATTGGCGCAGGCAATCCTGAATGGGAACGGCGACAATAAAACGCAGATAATGATCTACAATCTCGCGACTGACCCCCGACACATTCATGACCAGCGCGAAATTATAAAGCGAGCTTTCCTCGATTTCATGCATGTTGCCGCGACGCTCGTAATCCTGGCCGATCAGTTCCTTGATGTTTTCGAGAACGGCATCCAGTTCATCGCGAATGCAGCGGCGTCCGACGGCGACCGCCGCCATAAATTGTTCGTCGGAGGTAATCGACTCGCTGCGCAGATCGGATTCCAGCGCATGCACGGTATCACCAAGGCTGGTAAGGTGGAAATGTTTGACGGCGGCTTTTAAGGTATGCAGCAAACGCAGCAGCGAAGACGAATTTTCGCGCGTCACCGGCACAGTGCTTTCTTCCAGGAATTTGCGCACATGCGTGATCGTGGCGAGGAACTGGTTGCGCTCGCGGAAAATGCGGCAAATCATGTCGGCGTAATTCTGCCGCTGAAGCGCCAGTTGTTGCGCGCCATATTCTTCGGTCTGATCTGTCGCGATAAGAACGACGCGCATCAAAACGCCGGACTTCAAATAAATAGGCCGATAGACGAGGCTGATCCTGCGTTTTGCCGTATGGGGAAAAAACTGGGGTAGAAAATTGACGACATCCTGAAAGCCGAGCGCATGATTGGGCATAAACAGAACGTCGAGCCAGTCCTTGAAATCGGATACTGCTTCCTGCGGAACCAGCAAGACTTCTATGATGCTTTTACCTGCCGGTATCGTTTCCAGCAAATCCAGACAGGCTTGCGAATAGACATTATCGCACATGCCGTCCTGACCAAACGACAGAAACCCCTGCCCGAGGCTATTGACGAGAACTTCGGTAAGGCTGGCATGGTCGCTGACAAGTTTGTGCACGCCATAGTTCAGGTAATAAAGATAACCGATGCCGCCGAAAGTCGTTACCGCGATGACAATAAAGCTGAGCTTATTGGTCACGGGCGAATAGCCGAAAACAGGCAGAGCCACCGCATACATCAAAAGCAGAACGATAGCCGACATCCCCCCCAGCGAAAAGTGGAGGGTATCAACCTGCCGCGTGGCCTCGGTTAAAACAGAACGGCTGGCATCAGGAAGCGCCGATGCATCATCGGTTCTCGAATCCTTCGCGTCCTCGATGATTAGGGAGGGGCCATCCATTTTAGACATTAACTCTTTCAACCCGTGAGGGCGGTGGGACTCTTGGTGGCAATGGCCTCATGCAACGCGATATAAACCTGGAACAACTGACCGTTGAGGTGGAAGGGAACGATCATATATTTGCCGCGATGGAACTGGCTGACGAAATGCCCCTTGCCCGATACGACACACGGAATTCCCAGCTTGATCTGATGTCCACGCTCGTTCAGCTCGCGCTTGACCTGGCCAAAAATCATGTTGGTCAATTCGCCGACGGCATCGACCGCCATTTCATGCGTGACGGTGACGGTCTTGCCGACAATTTGCGGCAAAAGGTTGCGCACGGTTTCAAAGGTCGCGCACAACATCAGCGTACCTTCCAACTGCGCCTGAACCATACCGATGATACCGGATATATCGCCGACCAGCGACACCATACCGTCGCCATATTCGGCGGGGCCCGAAGTTACATCGACGCCGAACGTCTCGCGCATCGTGCTGATCACGGCAGTCGAAACATCCTTGGCTAACACATCGCTAAGTTCTAACTGTGTATTTGACATTGTGGATTCCTCTTATAACTTAACCAAACATTCCGCCAGAAATCTGGCGCTTGCGCTTAAGCCACTCGTTGATCTCGAAAACTTTCTTTCCAAGATCGGCGGGTGAAACCGGTTTAACGATATAAGAAGTCGCCCCGGCCTTGATCGCTTTCATGATATTTTGCTGCTCGGATTCCGCCGTCAGCATGACGAAAGCGGTATCTGCATATTCCGGTTTGGCGCGGAAATAGCTCAGCACCTCCAGGCCCGAAATCGTGGGCATGTTCCAGTCAAGGAACACAATATCGTAGGGCTGACCCGCGAGCTTCGATTTTTGCACAAGATCAATCGCCTCGTTTCCGTCAGCCGCTGTCTGAACGTTTTCGATTTTCGATTCCTTGAGCGTATTTCGCACAAACTGCCGTATCAAAAAATGATCGTCGGCAATGAGGACTCTAAGATTAGACAGTTGACTCACGGTCGTTCTCCTCTGTGGGTACTCTTCTTGTTGTATGATGTGCCCGCCCCGAAACGGGGACACAAAAAGCAAAAACGGTTAACGCTGGTATGCAAGGGTATCAGTCGGATTTTTGAGCGTCTGGTGCGATTCTTGCCACAAAAACCTTGCAGCATGGTTAAGGGCGGAGGGCTAGAAAACTTTCTTCACAAAGGCGCTGAGTCGATGACGGAATTGCTCGCGCCACACAACGCTTTGATTTACAACCCAATTTAGCTGAATAGCGCGGCGGGGGCCGGTGAAGGAGTCATGGCCATGCCAGGCATTAGGTTGATTTCGGAAGGCCAGAAGCGTTCCCTGGTTGGGAGGCACCTCAGCAAACGAGTCGTTAAGGTTGTCGGGCGAACGCAATAAACGCAGACGTCCTCCCGGTTGTTCCCATTTTCCGTTCATATAGATGAGGACGGTTATGAGTTTGGTTGTGCTGTCGGTATGGATTTGCCCGTCAGTCGCGCGGCACTGGCCACGCACTGTCACGGTGGTCGGACGGCCCGTCAGATCGATGTTGAATTTTTCGGCGATGATCGCCGTCATTTCCGGCCCACGGATTTCATCGACGAATTGACGGAAATTTTCCCCATAGGTCAAAGACGGCAAAGGCAGGCTACCGGGAATTTTAACATCGGGATAATCGGCCTCGACTTTTTCCATAGCCTCCTCACGCACAAAATTCGGCACGATGAGATAGGGAAACGGCTCCTGCACAACAGGCGTGGCACGCAGAGCGTCGAGATTTACGGTTTTGGTCATAGTTACAACTTATGGTTAGCGAAGCCGGAGGTCAATGTTTTCCTAACATTTCCCTGATGCGATCAGCAACCAGCCGCATATCATCCAAAGGCGCATAATTCCATTTTTCTATTACACCTCTGAAAGGCCGCGTCATTCCGTCATCGCGCATCGCTTGATGGAAGCGGCGGAATTTGTCGGAGCCTCCCGGGAGTTCGATAACCATAACGGGTTTACCTGTCGAGCAAGCCTCGGACACCATATTGACGCTGTCGCAGGTGACGAGAATAGCGTCAGCCAATCCCAGCATGCCGTAATAGGGATTATCGCCCTGCCCGTCCCATATATAAGAGTTCGTGCCGCGCAGCGCGTCTTGCAAAATGCTCATATTCTCCGCGCCGGTGCGGCGCGAGGGGGTAATCATCAAGCTGCCGTCGCGTTTGGCGATTGCGGCGAGTTGCGCCGCGAGCGTTTTCATCTCGCGCGGAGTCAGACTATAAACAGCGTTGCTGCCACCAATCAAAACCGCGATGCGCGGCGAAGGCAGCTGCGCGATTTGCGGCAAAAACTTTTCTGCTTCGCGCTTCAGCATTTCCGGCGTGACGCGATGCAAAGAACCGCGCGTAGTCATCACATTCTTACCGCTGAGCGTATCGTGGCGCGGAACGACAACAAGATCGAAGCGCGAGGGATCGATAACAGGATTTTGAATTTGAACCGTAAACGTCCCTGCCCCACCGTCTTTCTTCGACATGCGCCGCGCATAAAGAGACGCCGGGACGCTGGCGCGGCCCGTAGCGATAAGGATGTCGGGCCACGGCGGCGTTATAGGATCGCCCTCTGTACTGAAGGCGCAACCGAGGCCGTGGCGCAGAAAAGGGCTTAATTGCTTCCACGGGCTTCGCAGCTTAATGCGCTTGATAACAGGCGTAACCCCCAAACCCTCGGCCAAGCCAAGACATTGATTTTCCATGCCTGCCTTGCCGTCTGTGACGACCCAGCAAGAAAGCGGTTTTGAAGAAAAAGGCGGCAATATAGGCATGTTCTCTATAAGTAATTTCTTCATTTGGAAGTCAACATCATTCTATGCTACCCCTGCACGCCTAACCACGGAATCTGAGCTCACATGAAGCACGTCAAACTAGACCGCACCGACCTGCGCATTCTGCGCGAGTTGCAACATGACGGCAGCGTCACCAATGTCGAACTGTCAAAAAGAGCCGGCATCTCGCCGCCGCCCTGCTTGCGGCGCGTGCAGGCGTTGGAAGAAGCCGGATACATTCGCGGCTATCACGCCGACATAGCAGCCGACAAACTTGGTTTCGGCATTACCGTTTTCTCTATGGTTTCACTGACCAATCACAGCGAAGGCGACATCGCCCATTTCGCCAAATTGATCGAAGGCTGGCCGCAGGTGCGCGAAAGCTATCTGATGACCGGCGATACCGATTATCTACTGAAGATCGTTGCCGAGGATTGGGAAGCGTTCCAGAAATTCGTCACCAGCCAACTGACCGCCGCTCCTAATGTAGCGCACATCAAATCGATGCCCGCGATGCGCCGGAATAAATATGCGCCGGGCGTGCCGATCGAGGATAAGACTGGCGCTTAAAGGTAGGTTCTTCCACCTTGCAGGTCATGTTTCGCGGCCCGTGTCGCCGCGCCTGTTTTCGCTGGATAATTATAAGGTATCTTGATATTTCTGGAAGGGACAACGGTATTCGCCGTGGTCGGGGCGCCACAGGATTCCAGACTTATGCACATCAGCAGCAACGACAACAGCCACGCCAGCCGTCAGAGCAGCCGCAGCACCGGCAATAGTCAGATCGATAATGTCGCCGCTGTTCGAGAGGCAGAGAGCGACGTTAGGGGCAACAATCGCCGTTCCTCCCGTAAGAAGGGCCGTACCGCCTGCAACAATAATGCCTATCCTGCTAACAACGCCGCCAGCCATTTCCTTCATGCAATCGCGCAACTGGCAAAAAAGGTTTGGTTTTAAGGCGGGAAGAATTTTTTCCTCAGCTATTATGTTTCCTTTTAAAAATACGTACGCAGATTATTTAATAATGAAGTGTGGGATCGAGACTGAATATTTTGCCACCGGAGCCGCCACTGCTTGATGTTGCGTTGTTTCCAGCGTCGTCTTTATAAAATCCTCCGTCTTGCACTGGACCACGGCACCTGCGCCCAACGCCACGATAAGTGGAAGCGCCACACCGAAGCGCTGCAAGGCAGGGCGACTGGTCTTGGCAGGTTTTTCGGGGTTATGAAAATCGGCAGCCAAGCCAAGGACAACCAGAGAAGCAGGAATAGCTGCAATAGCCCCAGTTGCGATGCTCGCGCGAAGATCGGCGCTTCCAGCCAGAGAAGACAGAGCGGCAACACCAAGCGAAGCGGGAACAATGGCAAGCTGAAGACGAAGGCCTGTCTTGCTTAGAACGCCGCCAGCGAGTTCGTACATGCAATCGCGCAACTGGCCCATAAGGCTTTGTTTGGCGCGGCTCAAAACATTCTTTTGTGTCATGATTTTTCCTTTCAATGAAGGCATGGGCAGATTATATCGCGTAATATCCCGGCTTAATAGGTGTTTTTAATTGTTTCAGGAGCGGCTTTCCGGGAAAAATTGCTTAATTTCATAGAATCCGGCCATAAATAAGTATGCCCATCACATTTACAATCGATCTGGAAGATCCAACCGAACGCTATGCGCCTGAGGGGCGTTATATCGCGATGACACAGCGCATTCTGGATTTGTGCGACACAACGGGACGCAAGGCGACGTTTTTTACCGTAGGCCGCGTCGCGGAATCCGCGCCGCAATTGGTGCGGGATATCGCAGCACGGGGCCACGAGATCGCCTATCACTCGCACAATCACATTTCCCTGACCAAAGAAGAGCCGGAGCGTTTCCGGCGCGAAAGCCGCGAGGACAAAGACCGGCTTGAGCAACTGGCGGGACAAAGCGTGATCGGATTCCGCGCGCCGCGTTTTTCACTGACGCCGCAGAGTCTGTGGACGCTCGATATTCTTTGCGAACTCGGCTTTCGCTATTCTTCCAGCGTGATGCCGACCGATATTTCCATGTTCGGTTTTCCCGATGCGCCGCAAGCGGCCTTCGCGTGGCCGAACGGGATGATCGAATTTCCTTTGCCCGTCGCGACGATCGGTATGTATCGCATGCCTTATCTGGGCGGGATTTATTTGTACACGCTGCCATCTTTTATCATGCGCCAATTTGCGGCAAAGGCGGGTGCAAACGAAGTTTTATGGACCTACACGCATCCCTATGATTTCGACAAGGGCGAGAAATTCTCGCGCCTGCCCAACACGCCGCTATGGATAAGTTTTGTTCTGTGGCGCGCGCGGCAAAACGCCGAACGGAAAATACGCCGCGTTCTGGCATTAGGAATGGCGGGGCCATTGAGGGAACGGCTGCCGACCGCGCCCCTAAAAATAAAAATCTAACATCCCCCGCTCTATCGGAGCTTGCTTTCATACTTGGCAATAGTACGCCCCAGAGATATATCCAGCGCGTGAGCAATTTTCAGACATACGATTAAGGTCGGTATCCGCTTGCCGTTTTCAATCAGGCTGATCGCGGGCCGCGTAACCCCCGCGAGGGTTGCGAGTTTGTTATGAGACAGCCCTTTCTCAAGCCGAAGCATCCTAAAATGATCGACGAGGCCACGAACGATTTTTTCTTCCACTTTTTCCATAATCTCGCTCACTGACGAAGGTGCGACACTACAACATTTGAGATTGGTGGTAAGTTGTAACGATTGTTACATTTTTTCTTAGTCAACCGGGTTCAATTCCAGGGGAATTGCCGAAAGGTTAACGCCCAATTCACCGTTGGCATTTTCATAACGCCTCCCGAAAAAATGCCAATTATGGATGGTTTCTTATTATTTTTTATTGACACTGTTAGCCCGAAGAGTAACAAGCGTTACTGAGTGTTGCTACGCATCGGAACTATACTCTGTCATTTTCAAGCCGACAGTAAAATCTAAGTGCTCATTTTGAGGAGTGATATTATGCCGCAGAAAAGACGCACCGATGTTGCGCGAAACATGCCTCCGTGTTCGGCATTAGAGCGTGATTTTCTGACATTGAATCGAAATGGGATTCCCAAAGGGGCGGGAATGTGATTCAAACTACTGGCTGGAGTGGAGGCCAGTATGAATGCAGCCTTATTCGATGGATTTGCGGAAACGAGTGGTGAAAGCGGTTATGGCCGGGCAATCGAGCCGAGCCGTGGCAACAACTTTTGGGGTCAGTGTCGCCAGTGTAGTGAAGTGGGCACAAAAGTATCGGGCAACTGGGAATATCGAACCTCGCCCGCAAGGGTATCGAAAGCCATTGGTTCTGGCCGAAGAGCGCGACTGGCTGTTAGCGCGAGTGGCAACGAAAGCCGATATAACTCTGCGCGAACTGGTAGCCGAACTTGCTGATCGTGGTGTTGCCATCAGCTATTTTGGCCTTTGGCTTTTTTTCAAGCGCGAAAATATAAGCTTCAAAAAAAAGTCTGCACGCCAGCGAGCAGGATAGGCCGGATGTTGCACGCCGCCGTATACGCTGGAAGCGTTTTCAGGGAACGCTTGATCCGAAGCGGTTGGTGTTTATTGATGAGACTTGGGCAAAAACAAATATGACGCGCACACGCGGCTGGTGCGTGAAAGGGCAAAGATTGCTGGCCAAAGCCCCACATGGCCATTGGCACACGCTGACTTTTCTGGCCGCTTTGCGTGCCGACAAAATAACGGCTCCTTGCGTCTTTGACGGCCCGATCAACGGAGCCAGCTTTCTGACTTATGTCGAGAAGTTCCTCATTCCAACTCTATCCGCAGGAGACATTGTCATTATGGATAATCTCGGCAGCCACAAAGCGACAGCCGTGCGGCAGGCTCTTCGGCGGGTCGGAGCCAAGCTGTTCTTTCTTCCACCCTATAGCCCAGACCTTAATCCCATCGAGCAGGTCTTCTCTAAACTCAAAACCTTGCTCCGAAAATCTTCGCCTCGCTCAATAGACGCTGTCTGGAAATCCATTGGCTCCTTGCTTAATGCCTTCTCTCCCAATGAATGCTCCAACTACCTCGTCAACTCAGGCTATGCTTCAATGTGAAAATATCACGCTCTAGAAGAACCTTCACTGCATTTTTTAAGCGAAGAAGAAAAAATCGTTTATCAGTTGGGTCAACTTGGGATTCGATTCCACCAGCACGGCCTCCTCGATGAATTTCAGCAATTGCTAACGGCACGGAATTTTTTACTAACCTATCTTGATAGCGATCACTACCAGAATATGCGCGACCAACCTGCCAATACACACTGAGTTAAACAGCAGAACCGGCGGCCCAGCCGCTCGACCACGCCCATTGGAAATTATACCCGCCCAGCCAGCCGGTTACATCGACAGCTTCGCCTATTACATAAAGGCCGGGCACGCCAGTTGCCTGCATGGTTTTTGACGATAAAGAATTGGTATCGACGCCGCCCACGGTAACTTCGGCTTTGGCGTAACCTTCGGAGCCTGTGGGGGTAAGTTTCCAGGCTTTGAGCAGCGTTGCGACCTCTTTGAGGCTTTTGTGGGAAAGCGTGCCGATAGGCGATGCGGAGAAATATTCTGTCGTCAGCCCCTGTGCCAAACGTTGCGGCAGAACCTCGCCAAGAATGGTTTTCAATTCGGCTTTAGGACGGGATTGTTTGCGTTCGAGGAGGAAAGTTTCGGCATCCATATCCGGCAGCATATCGAGCGTGATATCCAGCCCCTCGCGCCAATAAGATGAAATTTGCAAAATCGCGGGGCCGGAAATGCCGCGATGCGTAAAGATCATATTCTCGCGAAACGACCGCTTGCCGATGCTGGCGATGATCTCCAGCGAAATGCCGCTGAGCGAGCGCATGAGATCAAGCGATGGGTTTTCAAATGTCAGCGGCACAAGCGCAGGGCGGGTTTCCGTTAAAGGGAGACCAAATTGCCGCGCGATTTGGTAGGACAATCCCGTCGCGCCCATTTTGGGGATAGAGAGTCCTCCGGTTGCCAGAACCAGAGACGCAGCCTCAAACACATCGGCTTGCGTCTGAATGCGGAACGAGTCTGTTTTGCCGACTTCGCCGATCTGTTGATCGAGGCGAATATCGACCTGAGCGGATCGGCATTCGTCCAGCAGCATATCAACGATCTCGCGCGCGGAAATATCGCAAAACAACTGCCCCAGCGTCTTTTCGTGATAGGCGATTTTGTGCTTCTCCACCAACGCGATGAAATCATGCTGCGTATAGGTTTTCAACGCCGACAGGCAGAAATGCCGATTGTTCGAAATAAACCGATCCGGCGCGATACCCAGATTGGTGAAATTACACCGCCCGCCGCCAGAGATAAGTATTTTCTTCCCCACCTGTTCGGCGCGATCAAGAAGCAGCACTTTGCGCCCCCGCTGCCCCGCCCGCAACGCGCACATAAGCCCGGCGGCTCCGGCGCCAAGAATGATGACATCATATTTAGAGTGCAGATTCATAAGCAGGGGATTAGCATAAGAACAATCAACCGTCACCAAATGCATTAAACATGAGCAAAGCCTTCACCACAGAAACCGACAAAGACGACGAGGATGATCTCGACGAGGCCGAGGTCATCGCATCGAACGTCAAAAACTATATGACTCCCGGCGGCTTTGCCGTCTTGCGGGAAGAGTTAAAACATTTGATGCGGGTCGAACGCCCCAAGGTCGTCGAGGTCGTTTCGTGGGCCGCAGGCAACGGCGACCGTTCGGAAAACGGCGATTACATTTACGGCAAAAAACGCCTACGCGAAATCGACCGCCGCGCCCGCTATCTAACCAAAAGATTGGAGTCAGCGGAAATCGTCGATCCCAAACTGCAAAAAAACCGCGATCAGGTCTTCTTTGGTGCAAGCGTGACCTATGTGCGGCAAGACGACAGCGAACATACGGTAACTCTGGTAGGAGTCGATGAAGCCGAACTGTCCCAAGGCAAAATAAGCTGGATATCCCCAATCGCCAAAGCCTTGCTAAAAGCCCGCGTCGGCGACGCGGTCGAGGTGAGGACTCCGGCGGGCAGCGATACACTCGAAATCCTGTCTATCCGTTATGCGGATGAGGGCTAACCCTCTTCACCCTCATCGTCTTCCGGCGGCGGGGTGACGATTACTTTGTCCACGCGGCGGCCATCCATATCGACGACCTTAAAATGCGCGCCTTCCCATTGGAAATGGTCGCCTGCGGTTGGGATGTGGCCCAGATGGTCGATCATGAAGCCGCCCATTGTCTGAAAATCGCCCGCGCCGCGCATATTTTTGATATCGATCAAGGCTTCGACCTCATCAATCGGCATCATACCGTCGATAAGCCAGTTTCCATCTTCGCGTTGCACCGGCTTGACGACCGTTTCGCGGCCTCGCTGGGGCAAGCCTCCGGTAATGGATTCAACGATATCGGTGATCGAAACCAATCCTTCGACGCTGCCATATTCATCGACGACGACCGCTATGTGCTGGCCCACGCGCTTGAACTGTTCGAGCAAGCGAAAAACAGGCGTCGTGTCCGGCACGATCAAGGGAGGACGCATCGCTGTTTTCAGCGACAAATTAATGCCGTCGAAACTATCGTTGAGCAAATCCTTGGAATGAACGATGCCGAGAATTTCTTCCATATCGCCGCGCGCCACGGGAAAACGGCTATAGCCGCTGGAGCGAATGATGTTTTTATGTTCGCGCGGCGGCGCATCGAGATTAAGCCACACCATATCCATACGCGGCGTCATGATCGAGCGCACCGTCCTGTCGGCAAGGCGCATAACGCCTTCCAGCATATCTTTTTCAACGGGCTTTAGGGCGCCGGATTCCGTACCCTCTGCGATCAAATCCTTGATTTCTTCTTCCGTCACACCCTGCTCTGACGGGTTATGTAAATGCAGAATGCGCAGGATAAGCTCGGTGGAACAAGACAGCACCCACACGACAGGCGCGGCGATCGTTGCAAAAATGCTCATCGTGCGCGCGACATGCACCGCTATCGCTTCGGCATAAGCAAGGCCGATGCGCTTAGGCACCAATTCGCCGATAACGAGATTAAGATAAGTAATGCCGACAACAGTGATAACAAGAGCGGCCAATTCGCCGTGAGGCGCTATCCACGGCAAAGTTTCATTCAAATAAACGGCGAACTGCTCGGCCAAAGTCGCACCGCTGAACACGCCCGTCAAAATGCTGTTCAGCGTCATGCCGACCTGAACGATGGAAAGGAACGAAGACGGATTTTCGCCCATATCCAGCACAAGCTGCGCGCCGTTATTGTCGTCCTCGGCCATTTGCCGCAATCGCGCCCGCCGCGCCGAAACAATCGCCAGTTCAGACATGGCAAAAAACCCGTTCAAAAGAACGAGCAAAAGAACGATGCCAACTTCGGTAGTAAGGGACAAAATCAATCCATTGAAATCAAAGCATATTTAGCATGCTTTGGAGGTGTTATACGGATAATTGGGGGTATGTTAACAATCATTGCCGATCATGCAAACGAAAAAATCACGCATATGCGAGATACATAAATTTGATCATTTTATAACAAAACAGCACATGAAACTATTATTCATGTTTTACGGCACCCCATTATGCAATAAATTGCGCATTATCAGAATTTTGCAGAGATAAAGGTATTATTGGATGAATGTTCAGGAACTCATTGCAGAGCTCACCCTGTCTCCCAAAAAATTTACGGCTATTGGTTTCGGAACGGTGTGCGTCGCCTTGATTCATCCGAGCAATTTTGACGCCGTCTTATTATTGCAGGGAGAGAAGAAGAAAGTAGCGAGAGAACCGTCCGCGTCTCATCCCTCGTCGTTGCCTACCGGCGAAAATATTCTGGAAGATCATAAAAAAACGGTTGGGGTATCGGAAATTATCGACCCCATTCTAGAACGCGGCCTTTCTGCCGACTTTGTCCACGCGTCACTTCTCGATTCCGCCGTTATCGACTCCCCGCAAACGATCAAGCTCGATGCAGAAACGGAATGGCGGTTCGTCGCGGCGCGGTTAACGAAAAGAATTCCAGGCATATCCCTCGACCGCTTGTGCACGGAAGGAGTCAATACTCTGGGCACAGAGCGCGCGGAAACAGTAACCTCCGGCATTGCAGAATGGATATTTCAATTGCATCACAAGGTGGGCGCGCAAATGTCCGCACTGATCGACCCCACAGCGTTCAGGAAAATAGCCGGAAAACAAACATCCTCGTTCAAATCAACGACCTCCTACAGATATTTTGGGAAAAAGAATCCTCAGAACTTACGGGAATTGAAAGACCAGCTTGCTCAAACAGACAGCACAAGCGACGAAAGGCTGCGGAATATATCCAGCAATCTGGCTACGACCGACATTAACATCGCCGACATTTGCGAACTCGCCGATCTCTTAAAGGAAAGAGTCGATGCCATACTCGCCCAAGACCGCATATCAATGACGCTGACGCACGGAGATTTGCACATCGGTAATTTCCTGGTCGATCCCCAATCCCTGCGGGTGCATGGTGTATGCGATTGGATGAAAGCGATGCTGGATCATCCCGGCATGGATTTCATCAGGTTGACGTCATGTCCCGGCCTGATGCCGAAAGTCTTTGAAAAATATCAGGAGAAGGAAGCGGGACACAAAACAGAAACCCCAGTCAACAAAGAATTTGTTTATGCTTTTTCAACCCTGTACGCTTTTCATTGGCTTATTAAAGAGGCCGAAAAAAGCAACGGATGTTTTCAGCAATTCCATACGAGCATCGTCGAACAAGTCGAAGAGCTGGCCAGAATGAACCCGGCTATTTACGGGCAGGCAGAGCAAAAATTCTCGAAAAACACGTCTGCAAGGGCATTGATGACCGAATATAACCGCCCCCAAGCCGCAAGCGCCGCTTTATAATTCCCCTCATTTTTTCCCTCCCCACACCCCGAATCAGCTATAAAGTGATTCGTTCTAATGGGTTAGGCTCATGCGCATGTACGATTATTTCATTATTGCCCTTTTCTTTGGCCTCCTTTTGGGGGGATGCAGCGTTTGGGCCTTTACGCGGGCGCGGATCGGGACGGAAACCCAGATGGGCGACCATTTCAAGTCGATTGCCGCCGAGGCTTTGCGCCAAAGTCACGAAAGCTTCCTGCAACTGGCCGAAGGACGGTTGAAGCAGAGCGAGATGACAGCAGCCGCCACGCTCGACAAAAAAACTGTGGCTATCGACGAGTTGATGAAGCCGGTCAAGGAAACCCTGGGCAAGATGGATGCCCAGCTAAAGGAAATGGAAGTCTCGCGCCACGGTGCTTACACGGAATTGTTAAAGGCCGTTTCCCTGTCGAACGAAACACAGCAGAAATTGCGCACGGACACGGGGCAATTGTTGCAAGCTCTGCGCACGCCGACAACGCGCGGACGATGGGGCGAAATTCAGGTGCGCCGCATTTTGGAAATGACCGGAATGACCGAACATATGCGCGATTTTTCAGCGCAGCATCATGTCGCGGGCGAAGACGGCGCAGGCGCGCTGCGTCCCGATTATGTCGTGTCCCTACCGGGCGACCGCTGCGTCGTGATCGACAGCAAAGTTCCACTGACCTCCTATATGGACGGGGCGCAAAGCGACGATGTCGATTTCAAGCATGCGATGATGATGAAACACGCCAAGCAATTGCGCGAGCATGTAAAGGCGCTGGGATCGAAAGCCTATTGGGATCAGATCGAAGGCTCGGCGGATTTTGTCGTGCTGTTCGTGCCGGGCGATCATTTCCTCGCGGGTGCATTGGATTGCGATCCTGATTTGATCGAATATGGCACGACGCATAATGTCGTCATCGCAACGCCGATGACTCTCGTCGCACTGCTGCGCACCGTAGCGCTAGGCTGGCGACAGGAAAATTTGCGCGAGAACGCATTGAAACTGGGCGAGTTAGGCGGCGAACTTTATTCAGCGATTGCAACAATGACCGAGCACATCGCCAAAGTCGGCAACAAGCTGCAAGGCAGCCTCGAAAGCTATAACCAAATGATCGGCAGCCTCGAACGCAACGTCCTAACCAAAGCCCGCCGCCTCCGCGACTATGGCGCGAACAAGGAAGGCAAGGAACTGACGGAACTAGAGCCAATCGATTTGCAGCCTCGTGGGTTGCAGATGATCGAGGCTAAGGATGATGCGGCGGCGTAGCGGTTGTAAAAGGCAACGCAGCGTTGTATCCAGAGTAACATTATTGAATGAACCCTCCTTCGTAAAAGGATAAAGACATGACAAAAATCAGCGATAAAGCCCGCAAACAAATCGCGGATCTTCAGGACGCGTACAAAAAACTGACCAAGAAGAAAGAAGCTATCGAACGCAAGGATTGGTTTTTGGTCGATGTAAAATTCACGCCGGAAACCATTGCCGCCCATCAGGCCGAACTCAAAGCATTTCCGGATGTGCTTGCCGCGTGGCAAAAAGAACAAGCGACGTCCACCAAGCCGGAAAATGAAAAAACGTTCGGAGACCTCATGGAACCATCTCCACCATTACAACTAAGCGTTTATAATCTTTCTGATTTCCTTCATCAGGGCCGTCGGCTCCCCGAACTATCAAGCCTTGGTATTGAAACACATGCTGACGGAACAGGACAACGATATGCTATCCGCGCCCGTGAGTTTGCCGTCCTTGAGCAAAAACCACATATTCTTTCGATCACAGTAGTTGATCGTGGCGAGCGCGTCGCGGCTTTGGTCGAGGCAAAGATGAGCCATATAAAGTTGGCTTCATTGAAATTGGCGCCCCGCCCGGCACCTCGTCCTGCGATCGATCTGCCCCCTCCCCCTAAGCCGTAATTGTCCCGCGGGATTAAGTCTGCGATTACTTTGCTGAGATATGACTCTGACTAAATCGTGCGAGCCAAAAGATCGGAAAGCACGATAGAGTTCCCTCTCCCATAGGGAGAGGGTTAGGGTGAGGGGTTACGGCGTTGACTCAAGCGCCGTATACC
>JBAVWC010000293.1:0-1617 GCA_049697595.1 Alphaproteobacteria bacterium | reverse complement strand
CCGTGGTGCTGTTGCTTGCGATTGAAATGATTGTGAATGGCATTTTGGGAAAGGTGTAACGGGCATGGATGATCGCCGCCTGGAAAACATCATCGGTAATCTTCTGCGAGCCGGCGTCCTGCTCGCTGCCGCGGTTGTTTTTGCTGGCGGAGCATTGTATCTGGCTCAGAACCACTCTCAAAAGCCCAGCTATCGAACGTTTGTGGTGGAACGGGAGAACCTGCGCACTCTGCCGGGCATTGTGCAATCTGCAGCGCATTTGCATAGCGAGGGATTGATCCAATTCGGGCTGCTTCTGCTGATTGCTACGCCGGTTGCGCGCGTGGCCATGGCGGTCATCGGTTTTCATCTAGAGCGGGACCGCTTGTATGAAGTTGTGAGCCTGATCGTGCTTGCAGTTCTCGCATTCAGCCTGATGCGCGCGAGCTGAGTGCGCTGCGCAAGACGCTATGCGAGATCTCCATCTTTGCCAATGTCCATGGACGGAGAAATTGGATTCCGCTCGTCGATGTACTCGTCAATCACCTGATTGAGCAAGCCCTTCGCTTCGAGGATGAACTCGACGGCGTCCCGGCCGGCGCCGTAACCGCCTGAGTTAGGCGTCACATAGTGCGCCTCGGCTTTCACCTGGGGGCGCGCGTTGGCCACCGCGATCGCCAAACCGCATCGGCGCATCACCGGAAGATCGATCACGTCGTCGCCAATGTAGGCGATCTCTTCCAGGGTCACGCCTTCCTTCTGCATGATTTCGCGGACAGCCTGCATCTTGAAAGCCTGCCCCATGTAGACAAATTCAAGCTTCAAGTCGCGGGACCGCGTGGCCACAGTTTCGCTCACGCGCTTGGTGATGACCCCGCACTTCATGCCGCCGAGCCGGGCCAGGGAAATAGCCGTACCGTCGTGCGCGCTGTAGCCCTTGGCTTCCATCATGGTGGCGGAGTGTACGCCGAATCCGATCTGTTCCTGATGTTGATCCAGATGAGCCTGCGTCTTGGAACTGGTGGACGTCGGGCTCGGCGCAGGGACCAGCCAGATGGTACCGTCGGTCAGTACCCCATCGACGTCGAAAAGAATAATTTTGATGCGGCGGGCTCGATCTTGCGCAGTCAGTGTCATGCTTCGATTTTATCTGCGCGAAGGCGAAGGCAAATCCGCGAGAATGGAAGGATGGACAGGGATCTACCACCCACCAGACCGCAGACGACGCCTGCTCTCGAACCCGAGGATTACTACTTCGAGGGGAAGAACCTCGTGTTCACCGCGGCCTATCACCTGAAGCGCGGAACCTGTTGTGGCTCGAACTGCCGGCACTGTCCATATCGCGAAGCGGACTCTGAGGAAAATAGGTCTATGAGCATAAAGCCGCTTTAAAACTCATGCATTTTCGCCGGCATGGTTCTCTGGGGGAACTGCAACCGCTTGCGGTTGTTCAAGGATGAACAACACCATGCGCGCAATATCCTCCGGCTCCAACTGGTCATCGGCCCCTTTATCCGGTGTCACCTCCCAACGATCATGGAGACCTTTCTTGACCAGGCCGGGCTGTATGCAGGACACCTGAACATCGGTGCCGCTCACTTCCCTGCTCAAGGCGTCGGAAAGCATTTCAATGGCGCT
>JBAVWC010000292.1:0-3306 GCA_049697595.1 Alphaproteobacteria bacterium | reverse complement strand
CCCTTCGACGCCCGTGAAATTTTGCAGGGCTTCGTCGATTGTGTCGTTGTCGATACCGCAAATTTTTCCGACTTCTTTCGCCAAAGCCGCATTCGCCAGATTATGCGCCCCCGGTATGTTCAGTTTGAATAAAGGTGGGAGGGGGGCGGCGATGATCCAGTCACCCCGATAGTTTGTGCGGTCTTGCCCGGCGAGTTGCGTGATTTCCCTTGTCGTCACCAGCGTATCGCCGGATTTCTGATGCCGGAAGATCGCGGTTTTGTCATGCAAGTAACGCTTCATATCCCCGTCATAATAATTCATGTGGTCGGGATAGAGATTGGTAAAAACGCTTATATTCGGGCTGATTTTCAAATCGTCGAAGCCTTGCAACTGCCATGAATCCAGCTCCAGCACCGCGATGTCATATTGATCGGCGCTGGCGAGCAAGGCGAGCGTCGAGACGCCGCGAATATTGCCGCCGAGAAGGACTTTCTTGCCCGCGCGTTTCAAAATCTCGGCGATCATGCAAGTGGTCGAAGTTTTACCGCGCGTGCCCGTAACGCCGATTGTTTTGATCGACGACAAATGGGCGAACAAAGCGGTGCTCATATAAACGGGCACGCCGTTTTTGTGTGCATGTTCGATATAGGGATTGTCTAAACGAACGCCAGCACCCTTGATAACGAAATCGACGCCGGTGAATATTTTATAATCATGCCCGCCCAGAAAGAATTCGATGTTTTTGAAATCTTTCAGCGCGTCCAACGAGGTGCGTAACTCGTCGGCGGTTTTTGCATCCGTGACGAAAATTTTTTTGCAATGTTGGGCCAGAAATGCGGCATCGCCCACGCCCCTTCCCAACAGGCCGAGGCCGAGGAGAGTGACAGTTTTGTCTTTAAAGAATTCGCTAAAAGCAGGCGCGTCCATTGTTCAATTTACCGCAACTTCAACGTCGCAAGGCCGATCAGCCCCAGAATGCAGGCGATAATCCAGAAACGAATGACGACCGTCGGTTCCGACCAGCCGAGTTTTTCGAAATGGTGGTGGATAGGGGCCATGCGGAACACGCGCTTGCCGGTCAGTTTGAATGAGACGACTTGGATGATCACCGACAGGGTTTCCATCACGAATAATCCTCCTATGATCGCCAGCACCATTTCATGCTTGACGATAACCGCAACGGTGCCGAGCGCGGCCCCCAGCGACAAGGCGCCCGTATCGCCCATAAACACCTGCGCGGGCGGCGCGTTGAACCACAGGAAGCCAAGGCATGCGCCGACCAGTGAGCCGCAGAAAACAGCCAATTCACCAGCCCCTTGCACGTGGTGGATTTGCAGGTAAGTGGCGAAATTCAGATTGCCGACCAGATAGGTGATGATGATAAAGCACAATGCGGCGATGATCACAGGCACCGTCGCCAGTCCGTCCAAACCGTCGGTCAGGTTGACGGCATTGCTCGCGCCGACAATGACAAAAACCGCAAAGGGAATAAAGAACACACCCAGTGGCAGCATATAGTCTTTCACAAAAGGAATGGCGAGGCTGTTGGCGGTGGCAGGCGCGGCGGCGGTGGTGATCGCAAACACGGCGACAGCCGAGATGACGATCTGAATAGCCAAACGCACTTTGCCCGGCACGCCGTGATGCGACCGTTTGGTGAGTTTCTGGTAATCGTCCAGAAAACCGACCAGCCCGAACCCGACCGTGACGAACAAAACCGTCCAGGTATAAGGGTCGGACAGATCGGCCCATAAGAGAGTGCTGACCAGGACCGAAATCAAAATCATCAGCCCGCCCATTGTCGGCGTGCCTTTTTTCTTGAGATGCGTTTCGGGGCCGTCGCTGCGAATGGGCTGCCCCGCGCCTTGTTTGCGCTTCAGCCAGCGGATAATCGCGGGGCCGAAGACAAAACAGATCAGCAGCGACGTCGCCATCGCGCAGCCGGTGCGGAAGGTGATGTAGCGGAACAGATTGAAGAGAATAAAATCGTGTGCGTAGGGAGCCAGGTGAAAAAGCATAAGTTTTCCTTATTAACTAGCGATTTTATGTTGCGGCGTGGCGTCGAGAGATTTAAGGGCATCGATGACGAGGCTTAGCTTCATACTGTTGGAGCCTTTGACTGTCACAATATCGTCGGCGTGGATTGCCGTAGCCACAAGCGGAGCCAGAGTCGCGCCGTCAATCGCATGGGCGCCGCGCAAGGATTCCGGTAAGGCATCGTACAAATAACGCATCATCTCGCCGCAACAGAAAACGCTGTCGATTTTGGCCTCTGCGATCGCCGGAACGAGATCGGCATGCAGCGCGGGCGATGTCGCGCCCAATTCGCGCATATCGCCCAGAACCAGAAGGCGGCGGCCTTGATGCAAAGGCGCGGCATTGGCCAGAACGTGCAGCGCGGCGCGAATGGAGGCCGGGCTGGCGTTATAGCTTTCGTCGATCAGCGTGAATGCGCCGCCTTCGGCAAGCGTGATTGGAATTGTGACGCCACGACCTTTGGGCGGTTTGTAGTGCGATAAAGCGTTCGCGCATTCGTCGATCTTGCCGCTGGCGACGGCAGCCGCCAAAAGAGCGGCCAAAGAATTATGCACCAAATGCATCCCCGGCGCGCCGACGGAGTAATGGATATTATAGCCCATTATTACGGCATTGACCGCGCTGCCCTCTGTTGTCAGGGCGCAGTCGATCAATTGCGCGTCAGCCTTGCCCGCAGCGGCGAAGGACATGATTTTTTTAAGGCCACAATTTTTGGCGGCGGCGGCAAGCTGCGCGAAATGGCGGTTGTCGCGGTTCAGGATAGCGGTGCCACTGTCGTTCATGCCTTGGAAAATTTCCGCTTTGGCGTCGGCGATGCTTTCGGTGGACGCAAAAAATTCCAGATGCACCGCTTCGATTGTTGTAATCACAGCAATATCGGGGCGGGCGAGGGCAGACAGAACCTTCAACTCGCCCGCGTGGTTCATGCCCAATTCAAAAACGCCGTAATCGGCATCGGGCGGCAGACAGGCCAGCGACAAAGGCACGCCCCAATGATTGTTATAGCTGCCGATATTCGCGTAAACCTTGCCCACGGCACCCAAAGCGAGACGCAGCATTTCTTTGGTGCTGGTTTTGCCGACGGAACCTGTCACGGCGATGATCTTGCCCTTGGCGCGGGCGCGTCCGGCGCGGCCCAGTTCCTGTAACGCTATTAAGGTGTCATCGACGAAAACCAGCGGCGCATCCGGCGGCGTTTGCGAAGGCTGGCGCGAAACGAGTGCCGCCGATGCTCCCGCTTTGATCGCGGCGGCCACGTGGTCATGTCCGTCATGCGCGGGGCCTTGC
>JBAVWC010000291.1:0-4573 GCA_049697595.1 Alphaproteobacteria bacterium | reverse complement strand
CTTGAGTTAAATGACATCAAGCACATTTTAGGTTAACCAAATAGTGCCACTGTTAATAAAGATCGGTGCACCAACATTGATGAAGGATGGCACTATTTGGTTAACCTTAATCACAGCCTATAAGGCTGCCCCTAACGGGGCTCCGCTAGGCTATAGCCTCCAACCCCTTCTTGTCCACAAGGGACAAAAGCTTAAGGGAGGGACCAGAAGGATGTTTTTCGCCACGCTCCCATTGACTGACAGAATCTTTCGGCACGTTCAGATACAGGGCGAAGACTGTCTGACTAACTTCCTCACGCTTGCGTAGAGCTCGAATTTTTCTTGCACTAAATCCCTGAATGGGAGTTAAGCAGGAAGTGTCAAAACGACGCATCGTCTGTTTATCAATGAGGCCGGATTCATAAAGGCCACTTGCTGTTTCATGAATGGCGGCTTTGATGTCGCTTTTATAAGTCTTTGTTTTAGTCATCGTATTTTACCTCCGTGTAATTGCCGCTATCGACAAGGGCTTTCAGTTCTGCCTCCGAGACGGCCAGAATTGTTTTGGCCAGTTCCTTAAAATCTCGTTCATCGCTCGCATCTATGTTGCCTAGCTCACTTTTAGCGAACCCATAGACAAAAAAGGATAGCGCCCCCTTACGAAAAAGGATGATGGATCGATAACCGCCCGACTTACCTTCATTTGCTCGCGCGATCCTTTGCTTGATAACCCCGCCACCAAAATCGGCATCAATAATACTTTTTTCTGCGTTCCTTATCGCCTCGCATAGCTTGGCATCCGTAATGCGCTCTTTGCGTGCGAATTTGGCAAACCACTTGCTCTTGAAAATTCGCATTGGCCTTTTCCTCACGTAATGCCTCCCCTGTATTATATAGAACTTAGTTCTATATTTCAAGAGAAAGGTAACGGCAGAAAGTTCTTTGGCCAACGCTGGAGTGGCTGTCTATCTATGTGAAATTATTTAATAATTTTTTGGCGCACCAAGCCTCAAAAAATGCCTGAATGGAACTTATGCATATTCCTTAAGGCAAGTTCGCGAAGTATACTTCCTTCGCATGCCCATTCTTAAACAGATCAAAACGCCGTATGGCACTATCCGCATCACCAGATATGCCGATGGCAGTCTTGCTTATTACCAAAACGGTTGTTTCCACAGCCAGGCGGATAAGAATGGCGTCAGCGTTTGCGCTTACATCCATGTGATTTATGAGCTGGTTTTACAGTCGCGGGCAAAAAATGTTCTGATCATCGGCTGTGGCGGCGGGACATTGGCGACGATGTTGCATCGCATGAAGCTTAAGGTCACGGTTGTCGATATCAATGACGCGGCTTTTACGATCGCGCGCGATTATTTCAAATTGCCGAAGCGTGTTCGCTGCGTCACTCAGGATGGCATTACTTATTTGCGCACGGTGCGAAAACATTACGACGCGGTGGTGATCGATGTGTTCGGCTCGGATAATGCGGTGCCGACCTGCTTTACGACTACAACGCTTTTTCAATTGGTCAGGAAGGCGCTGTCTCCGTCGGGCATTCTGGTTATGAATGTTATGACGAAGAATAATCGCGACAAGCGGGCTGAAAAAATCGCGCGCAACGCACAGGCCGCCGGTATGGCGATCCGTTTGCTTGACTGGCCGGGCGAAACGGATCGCAACACGCTGGTCATCGGAGGCGGCCCGGCTAAATTCAATATTCCGTCCGGCCGCGAGCCTGAGAATGTGAAAGACGATTTGAAGGGGCTTATCTGCCGCCCTGTGAACAAGCTGCGCTAAAGATCATTTGCCTTCACATGGATCGCCTTTGAATTATAAAAAAGCGTCACTAGGCTGCCATAGCCGATGCCCGGGATACGTGGCGCTATGACGTCGATATAGGGGGCGAGGGGGGCGTGATGCTTGGGTTTGGTCGCGGGATCGGGGATATAGATCATTGCTTTATATTTATTGCCGCCGAAAATTATTTGACATGGGCTTAGGAAGAAATTTTCAACAAAGGGCTGTTCGCCCGGTTTATCAAGCTTGTCTGTCCAATGCACGCCGGACAGAAAATATTCAAAATCATCGCGCTTGCCGAGAGTCCATGTTTGAGGTTCGATCAGCAGATTGAGCGTTCCGTTCACATAGCCTGCCTCGCCGAAATAGGCGTCGAGATCGAGCCCATGTTTTTTGAATTCTCCGGCTTGTAAAAAGAGAGTTCCTTTGCCTTTAACTCCATCCTTCACAATCTCTTCATTGAAGCTGGGGTCACGTTGCGATGTACCGGAGGCTAGTCGTTGCCCTTCGACCACCTTTGCTTCGATTTGCTCCCATTCCATGATTTTCTCCACGTTCGAATAGCTCGATTATCCTCATTTTTCGGGCGATTGGGTGAGTTTTTTTGTTTTTTGCGTGCTAGATAGTAATAATTATTCTCATTTTGATCTGGACATGGGAAGGGCGGAGTTATAAAATTACCTTCAGTAGAAATTTGGGGATTAGGCAATGAAAATGGCTGGCATGAAGTTTTGGGTGGTTTTTGCGGTGTTGCTCGTGTGTGCGGGCGTGGCGCGGGCCGATAGTGCCGTTGTGGAAGCGCAATTGACGCTGTTCAACAACACCTTTGATCCCCAGACGCTGAATGTTCCTGCCGGAAAGAAGATCAAGCTGACAGTCGTCAACAAAGACTCGAAGGCGGCAGAATTTGAAAGCTCTGACCTCGACCGCGAAAAGGTCGTTCCGGCGAATGGGCAGATTTATGTTTATATCGGGCCGCTTGATCCGGGAACCTATGACTTCTTTGACGATTTCCATCACAGCACCACGACAGGCACCATTATCGCTAAATAGGAATTAGGGTCATGTTTCCATCTGCGCTCATTGTCTTTCGTGAAGTTCTTGAAGCCTCGTTGATTATCACAATCATTCTGGCGGCGACGCTGGGTGTGCGGCATCGGGGTTATTGGGTTTCTTTGGGTATTTTGGGCGGCGTCGTTGGCGCGGGAGTTGTGGCGGCGTTCACTTCGCATCTGGCAACTCTTTTTGACGGGGCAGGGCAGGATATAGTCAATGCCGGGATTTTGTTCCTCGCGGTCGTTCTTATCGGCTGGCATACGGTGTGGATGAACAGCCACGGACGCGAGCTCGCGATGAAAATGCGCGCGGTCGGGCAAAGCGTGTCGGAAGGCGAAAAACACATGTCTATTCTCGCAATCGTCGTCGGTCTGGCGGTGATGCGCGAAGGGTCGGAGATTGTTTTGATGCTGCAAGGCCTATGGGCGGGCAGCAACGGCGCGGAAACTGTTATCGGCGGCAGCCTATTGGGTCTGGGCGCGGGTGCGGCTGTTTCCACATTAATGTATTTTGGTTTTCTGGCCTTGCCGGTGCGGCGCGTGTTTGCGCTGACCAACTTTGTCCTTGTGCTAATCGCCGCCGGTATGGCCGCGCGGAGCGCGAATTTTCTGGTGCAGGCAGGATTGATGCCGCCTTTCGGTTCGCGCCTGTGGGACAGCAGCGGATTTATTTCCGAACAAGGTCCCCTAGGACAACTCCTCGCCGCGCTCGTCGGCTATATCGCGCGGCCCAGCGGGGTCGAGGTTGCGTCTTATGCCGCGACAATCCTTATCGTCGTTGCCCTGATGCGTATGGCTCAACGGCGCGTGGCAATGACGGCGCGGTAAGACGCAGTTTGAAAATACACTAAATTAACCATCAATAGCGTTATTTATTTTCATGATTTTCATATAAAACTCATGCCGTCGTCAGATGAATTGGAAGTGACGGATATGGGGCTAAATTGCTCTTTAAAATTTTGACTTAAAAAGGAACAGAAAATGACCGATATGAACGAACAAATTTTTTTCAAAAAATCTGATCTTGATGATGAGCAAGCTGTTGAAAATGGCAAATATCCGCTTGCGACAAAAGCGGTTGCCGAACAGGAAGGAATCGCGCGTTTTGTGGGGGATACCTTGCCGGAAGAATATTACACGGTCATGAACGCATGCATGAATCTTATTGATACACATATTGATGGTTCGGTCGAACAAAAAGAAGCCATTATGGGAGCTGTTGTTTTTGCGTGCGCTTCTCCCTTCACCTTTGACAGCATTGACAGGTATGAGACCGATTTCAGCAAGACGTTTCATCAGCTTGCAGAATTTTGCGTAACCGGCGAAACAGAAAATTCTGACATTAAGGAATTTTGTGAAATGGTTCCCATTATTGCTACGCTTGCTGCCATGAAATCATTGCCGCAATCAGGCGAGAGACCCCCTGTGCTTGAAAGTGACTTTAATGAATTTTTTAATAATCCAATTTTAAGTCACCCGCTTTTGGTTCGCCTTGCGCCACTTGTGGCTGAGATGAAGGAGTTGGCTGCGCAGTATGTCGTACCTGATGTGCGTGGTGAGCAAAAGGGACTGTCAGCTTCAAGAATTAATCGTGAGCCTTCATAAAGGCTCGTGACAGTGGCGCGATAGATTTTAGTAGACGCTCCCCTCCCATAGGGAGAGGAAGCAAAAACTTGGACTTACGCAGTAAGTCCTTAGTTTTTGCAGGTGAGGGGTTGTTACGGTGCTGAATAGTTAGGCGC
>JBAVWC010000290.1:0-4749 GCA_049697595.1 Alphaproteobacteria bacterium | reverse complement strand
GCATATGGTTCAAGGCCGCCATGGCGACTTCAACTGGTTCCCCCAAATCGTCCAATTCTGGCGTTCGGCCGATGGCCCCTTTGCCCAATTGCCTCAGGCTGAATGGCAGACTCTATTCGCCAAGATCGCGGCCTAAGCATCCAGCTCTTTGCTTCTCCACGCCACCAACAATAACAATAGGGCACAGAGGACAGCGCCGCCAAAACCTATCTCTGCCAAAACGGGCCACCCGAGGACGTACAGGCGATCGATCAGCATGGGAATGCGATCAAGGCAAAAATCATCGCCCGGAAAGGCATACCGCGCCCCGTTCGTTTTGGTCGCGCAGCCCGTGAATAAGGCGAACTGGCTCCAAAGCGCGATGATCTGAAAACCAACGGCATAAAGCACAGCCCCAATCGCCACAAATTTTGTGATGCGATTTCGTAAAAGAGCGCATGCGCCCACGCCGATTGCGGGCGCGATCAGGGGCATCAGGATATGCAGATACCAGCCCGGCGTTTGCCCGCGCCCATCCAGTGCGAGGCCGATCATCAAATGGTAAAACAGTCCGGCCACGAAAAAAGCAAACAACCAGAACGGCAACCAGACAAAATCCGTGACCGGCTTTTGCCTAAGCCGCCACACATAAGCGGCCATAATCCAGATCGCCAGAATGAAAAGGGGAATGCGAAACCGAAAAGGTAAAGCGACAGACGACCAGGTGCCAGCCCAGATATAAGAAGAAAATGCCGCAACAATCCCGATTGCCCAATTATAAAGCGAGAAATGTTCTTTCAACCCGGCGATCATGCCGCCCTGCTGCGTCAGGAGCGCAGAGTCGGTGCCGCCGCCGACAACGCCGAAATGTGATCCCGTGTAAAGATACCAGCCTCCGCCGATCATCAAGGCAGGATAGAACATCCATAAAAGATTCATCACGCGCTGTGGTCGCGTGGCGGCATTTCCTTTATCGCGCCACAACCGTACCGATAGAAAGATCAGCAAAGCCGCCGTGATTGGAAGGAATAATGCTTTGGTGAGCAATCCAAGTCCGAGCGTCACGCCGATTGCCAGAGATAATTTTGTGTTGTTTTCGTCGCGCTTCCACGCTGCCAATAAAAACGCCAAAACCCCCGCCCACAAAATACACAGCGCATCATTGCCAAGGCGCGTAAATTCCGGGAAAAACATAGGAAGGATGAGCGGGTAGAGAAAGAAACCGATCATCGACTGGCTTTCCTGCTGAGGCGTCTCCGATTTCTCGACGGCGAGGAATCCAAGAGCGACCCCGGTCAGCGCGAAAAGAAAAGTAATTAGCCGCAGAATAAAAATTTGCGTGATAAGCCCATAAGAACTTGCCGCCTTCGCGACGGGCGCCATCAACAGGTAATAAAGCGGCGGATGCTGCGCCTGCCAGTTTTTCTCGGTACTGGGCTGGAACGGAGCTGGAACCGGATGTCCGCGATATATTTGCAGATATTGTTCGACTGTATAAGGCATCTTGAAAAACTTTGCGTAAGTAAGCCCGTTGTCGAAGGGCGGCAGATCGTGGGAATAAGGGAGCGGCCCCTGGTAATCGATGTAGGTTTGATCGATAGTGCTTTTGCCGAGAACGGGGATTGTTCCCGTATAGGCAATCTGGCGCATGCTGGAATAATGGGCGTATTCGTCGAACCCCTCGAAAATCGGCATGATCGCCAGATAGCCAAGCCCCGCAAAAAATACAGCCAGCACATATAACAGAAGAAAAATCCGATACTGCTTCATGCTTTTTGCCCCATTTTCTTAAGCAGGAAACGCCTGAACGGCAGATCATAGATAATGTCGATGAGCCAGCAGAAACCGATCAGCAAGCCCATAAAGACAAAGCCGATTTGCGGTGCGTGTTGTTCGATAGAAAGTCCAAACTGATTATTCAGCAATCCGCGCGCCAGAATGCCGACGGGCACATGAAGCGTATAAAGGGCATAGGATGTCGTTCCCATAAAGGCGCAAACGCGTACTGCAAATCCGCTCGGCGAAACATAAAGCGCGCCATAGATGATCGCGGGAAATATGAGTGTGACAGCGAGAAAATCGAAATAAGGACGAAGGGCAATGCCGGGCATTGAGATCAGCAGAATGGTGATTAATCCGATAATGCCGAGGAGAGTCAAAGATGCGTCATGCCCTGTAATCTGAAAGCTATTCTTGCGCGACGAAAACAGGCGGTAAAGCAGCGCGCCCGCGAAAAAGGAATATCCGGCGCGGAACAAGCCTCCGCCCATTGTGTCGAAATTCCAGCCCATATCCTGCAGCGTATGATCGTCGGCAATCATCATGCAACCCGCAAGGCCCAGCGCGGAAAGTCCCATGAGCAAAACAAGCCAACGGTTTTTCAGGAGAAAAACAAATTTGCCGTACAGAGCATTAACGACCAGTTCGAAAAACAGCGACCAGGCGGGATAATTCAAAGGATAAAGATGGCCGCCGATATCCGCGATATCCGGAAACATAAAAAGAGAAAGCAGAACAAGCGCGGTAAAAGGCCCCGCGCCGCCCGTTCCATAAATGCCAAACCCCACCGCCAAAACCGTCAGCGCGGTGCCGAGAATATAAAGCGGCCACAACCGTATCAGGCGCAAAGACATGAATGTTTTGAACGAAAGCGTCGAATGCAACCGCGCTTCATAGGCGTTGGCGATAACGACTCCGCTCAGGGCAAAGAATAAATCGACAGCCAGATAGCTTTCCTGAAACCGCACGCCAAAGAAAAGGGATGTATGGCGCAACGCGACGAGGAGGGCGGCTATGCCGCGAATGGCGTCTAATGAATGGAAGTGCTGCTTTTGAATCGTGATCTCCGCCAACACCGGTCACACCTACATTTTATCTATGACTTCGACGGTTTAAAAATTGGTGAATATGTTATGCTGAACGAATGAATCACTCTCGCCTCATCATCGGCATCGATCCCGGGTTGCGCCATACCGGGTGGGGAATCGTCGCGCAAAGCGGCAATCGCTTGTCCTTTGTCGCGGCAGGACGCATCAACCCCGACCCCGATTTGCCAATGGCGTCACGATTGCTGGTTCTGGCCGAAGGCATCGCCGATCTGGTGCGCGCGCATCAGCCTGACGAAGCGGCGATTGAAGAGACTTTCGTCAACAAAAACGCCCGTTCGGCGTTGCTGTTGGGGCAGGCGCGGGGCAGCGCGATGCTGTCTTTGGCGCAAAACGGGCTAACAGTGGCCGAATATGCAGCCAACCGCATCAAACAATCGGTCACCGGGCACGGACATGCCGACAAAACCCAAATTCAGGCAATGATCGCGATTTTGCTGCCCGGATCGGGGAAATTGGCGGCAGACGCCGCCGACGCGCTGGCTGTGGCGATTACGCACGCGCATCACGCCCCACTTTCCCTCTCCCGCAATGCGGGAGAGGGAGAAATTCAGTTTGCTAAACGACCCGCATAAAGAGTACAAATAGAGAACTCTTTTCTCGAAGGTTCCTCAATGATCGGCAAACTTAGCGGTAGAATCGATAGCGTTTCCGGGTCTCATGTCATTTTGGATGTGAACGGGGTCGGGTATGTTGTCGCCTGTTCGGCGCGAACTTTGCGCAATATCGGCGCGGTGGACGAGGCGGCTTCGCTGCGCATCGAAACGCATGTGCGCGAGGATGCGATTAATCTTTACGGTTTTGCCGACACGATGGAACAAGACTGGTTTCGCTTGCTGACAACGGTGCAAGGCGTGGGTGCGAAAGTCGCTCTGGCGATTTTGGGCAGCCTGTCGCCCGAACAATTGGCGCAAGCGATTATGGCGCAGGACAAAGCCGCGCTGACTCAGGCCGACGGCGTAGGGCCGAAACTGGGTTTGCGTCTGGTCACGGAACTCAAAGACAAAGTGCCCGCCTTCATGAATGCACCGATGCGCTTGGCCTCAGCCACAGGTGCGGCCCCTTCGCCCTTGCCGCCCAGCCTCGCGGGCGACGCGCTGTCGGCTCTGATGAATCTCGGCTATCGCCGCGTCGAAGCCTATGCTGCCGTCGCCGCAGCCAGCCAACGCAATCCCGCATCCAAACTCGACGAACTCATTCGCTTGAGCCTCGCGGAACTCAGCCGGAAGGATAGCGCGGCATGAAACAAGCGACGCAACCGACAGACCGCATCGTCGAACCCGCAGCCCTTCCTCATGAAGCGCCGGATGTCGCGTTGCGGCCACAGATGCTTGATGATTTTATTGGGCAGCCTGCGCTGCGCTCTAATCTGAAAATTTTTATCGAGGCGGCGAAGGGGCGCGGGCAGGCGCTCGATCATACTTTGCTGTTCGGGCCGCCGGGATTGGGGAAAACCACGCTGGCGCAGATTATCGCCAAGGAATTGGGGGTTGGGTTTCGCGCGACTTCCGGGCCGGTGATCGTGCGTGCGGGCGATCTCGCGGCCTTGCTGACCAATTTGCAGCCGCATGATGTGTTGTTCATCGACGAAATTCATCGCCTCAGCCCGCAGGTCGAAGAAATTCTTTATCCGGCGATGGAAGATTTCCAGCTCGATCTAATGATCGGCGAAGGGCCCGCCGCGCGTTCGGTGCGTATCGATTTGCCGCCTTTCACGTTGATAGGTGCTACGACGCGCAGCGGTTTGATCACGCGGCCTTTGCGCGAACGTTTCGGCATTCCGCTCCGGCTCCAATTTTATTCGCCGGAAGAATTGCAGCTCATCATTTCCCGCGCGGCAAGCAAACTGGATATGCCGTTGACCGCCGACGGCGCTGCCGAAGTC
>JBAVWC010000289.1:0-1819 GCA_049697595.1 Alphaproteobacteria bacterium | reverse complement strand
CTATTTTCTCATCGACGTGGCCCCGGAGCGCGCGCCAGGCGTAATCCGCCGGCACGTGCTGCGCGAGCTGGGCGACTGGACACCGCAGCTTGAGCTGGCCATCGATGATGCGTGGAAACGCCTGCTGAACTCATCGATTCAGGCTGAGATCCGCCTCGAGTTGAAGCGCCGCTCCGACCTGGAGGCCATTCACGTATTCCGCGACAACCTATACAACCTGTTGCTCGCCCCGCCGGCCGGGCCCATCTCGGTTCTGGGCATCGATCCCGGTCTCCGCACCGGCTGCAAGGTAGCGGTGGTCGATGAGACCGGCAAGCTCCTGGCGCACGATGTGCTTTACCTGCACACCTCGAAACACGGCAACGCAGAAGCGGCGCCGAAGCTTGAAGCTCTGTTGCGCCGGCACAATGTGCGCGCCATCGCCATCGGCAACGGCACCGCATCGCGAGAGACCGATGCCTTTGTGCGCGGCTTCCTGTCCGACACGGGGATCGCGGAAATTTTTACCGTCACGGTGAGCGAAGCCGGAGCCAGCGTTTACTCGGCATCGGATGTGGCCAGGCAGGAGTTTCCCGATCTTGATTTGACTGTGCGCGGGGCCATCTCGATCGCTCGCCGCCTGCAGGATCCGCTCTCGGAATTGGTCAAGGTCGATCCCAAGTCGATCGGCGTTGGCCAGTACCAGCACGATGTGGATCAGCGGCAGCTGGCTGAGTCGCTGGAGAGCGTGGTAGAGAGCTGCGTCAATCGAGTGGGTGTCGACCTGAACACTTCATCCTGGACTCTGCTTCGCCACGTCGCCGGCATCACGGAGCGCACGGCGCTGAGCATCGTCAATTATCGCAACCAGAATGGCAGTTTCCGCTCGCGCACGCAGGTGCTGGAGGTGCCCGGAATTGGCGCCAAGACCTTCGAGCAGGCTGCTGGCTTTCTGCGCATTCGCAATGGCGATAATCCTCTCGACATGACGGCGGTACATCCCGAGTCGTACCCGGTGGTGGAGCAAATCGCCGAGTCGCTCCAGACTTCGGTGACGGAAATCATTCGCCAGCCGCAGATGCTTGAGAATGTCGACCGCAAGCGGCTCTCCGCAGACACTTACACGTTGGACGACATTCTGGCCGAGCTGCGCAAGCCAGGCCGCGACCCGCGCGACAAATTCGTGGCGCCTGTCTTCCGCGAAGAGGTACGCACTCTCGGCGATGTGCTGGCAGGAATGGTGCTGGAAGGCGTGGTGACGAACGTGACAAAGTTCGGCGCGTTCGTTGACATCGGAGTGCACCAGGACGGACTGGTCCACATCAGCGAACTTTCCAATCGTTTCATCAAGGACCCTTCTGAAGCGGTGAAGACGGGACAAATCGTGAAGGTGAAGGTGCTCAGTGTTGATGCCAAGGCCAGGCGTATTGCGCTGTCGATCAAAGCGCTCTCCGCACCGGCCGCGCGGCCCACGCCCCAGAAACAGGCGTTACCGTCTCCAGCCACTTTCAACGATAAGCTTGCCAGCCTATCCGCGAAGTGGCGGACGCGCTAGTGAGCCGCGCGCGGTAGCGAGTTGCTGTATGAGAAGCAACTCCAAATTGGAAACTACGCGTAGGCAGTCAGAGTGAAGCCGCAGGCGCCGCGGCGAGTACGCAAATTGGGCTCAGGCGATCGCGCTATCGAGAGACGCCGCGATCGCACTGCAGCCGGGGGCCGTCTCACGGTTGGATTTCATGTGATCCTCAGGTAAAGGCAAGCCGTCGGGTCGGCTTCGCAGGCCTCGATGAAGGCGTTGAAGACGATTGCATATAAATCCTGCCTCCCCGTCAGCCTCTTC